>JAYUQJ010000591.1:0-18813 GCA_043756825.1 Betaproteobacteria bacterium
GGGTCGTGCAGCGCGGCGGCATGCAAGGTGCCGGGAAAGGGCGCCGGGATGTCGCGCCGTACCCAGCGCTCGGTGCCATTGCTGGCCTCGGGCCGCCAGGCCTCCAGCCGGCCGGCGACCTGGTCCAGCACCTCCACCAGCACCTGGCTGGCGGTGGTGCTGTAAGCCGCCAGCGAGCGGGTGGCGCTGGGCGTGAACAGCGCCTGCAGACGCGGCATCGCCGCGCCGTCGGCAGCGGCCAGGATGGCAGCGGCGTTGCCCACCAGCAGCGAACCAGCCGGCCAGCGCTGGCTGCCGGCGGCCCAGTCGCTGCGCAGTTGCAGCAGCGCCCGGTCGCGCCAGAAGCCGATCGACGCGTCGCGGGGGATGTTGATCCTCTGCAGCGTTTCGCCCGCCAGCAGGAACTGTTCGCTGTTGTAGAAATCGGTGGCGCGGCTGAACACCGTCCGGCGGTAGCCGGGCGTCGGGTCGACGCTGACGCCGGCGGCCACGTCCTGCGCCCGGCCCTCGAATACGGTCACCGCCTGGGCCAGCGCCTGGCCCCGGCGCCAGCGCTTGACCAGCCGCGGATAGCCCGAATCGGTGAGTGAGCCGGGGCCGAAGTCGGTGCCGACATAGACCGTGTCGGGGTCGATCCAGGCGATGTCGGTCTTGGCCTCGGGCAGCGTGAAGCCACCGGCCACGAAGCGCTTGCTGACGCTGTTGAACTCGCGCACCACGCTGGCATCGGCGCCACCGCGCGACAGCTTGACCAGGCAGCGCTCATGTTGAGGGCCCAGGCAGGTGGCGCCGGCCCAGACCCAGTTTTCGCCTTCGGCCCGGGCCAGGGCATCGAGGTCGAGCACCGTGTCCCAGGCCGGCGCGGGCTGGCGGAACCCGGCCAGCGTGGTGCGCCGCCACAAGCCGCGCGGATGGTCTGCATCGCGCCAGAAGTTGTAGAGCGCGTCGCCGCGCCGCACGAAGTAGGGAATCCGGTCGCGCGAATCCAGGATCTGCCGGAAGCTGTCGCGCATCGCCGCAAAGCGCGGGTGCTGGGTGAGCAGGGCGCGCGATTCGGCATTGCGGGCACGCACCCAGGCCAGGGCGCGCTCGCCCTGCACATCCTCCAGCCACAGATAGGGGTCGTCGGCAGCGCTGTCGGGGCCGGCTGGCGCGGCGCTATCGGGCGGGTTGGCACGCAGGGTGGTCATGGGCAGCAGGCAGGCCAGGGTCAGGGACAGGGTCAAGAACAGGGCGGGCAGCTTCATGCGCCGCCGCGCCACAGCGCTGTGGGCACCAGTTCCACCGACTGCTCGCCCTGGTTGATGTAGACATGGCCGTCCTGGATGCTGACCTGCAGTTGCATCGACCGTTTGCAAAGCGCCGCCAGCGCCTGGCTCTGCTCGGCCGGTATCTGCCAGACCGTCAAGTTGCGCAGCCGGGTGATCTTGTTGGCGATGCCGGCAAACCAGATCGGCGCGGCATAGCTGTAGCAGTACAGCGAGACCTTGCGTGCCCGGCCGCAGGCCTTGGCCAGGCGGCGTTCGTCGGGCTGGCCCACCTCCACCCAGTGCAGCAGCTGATCCGACAGGTCCTTGTGCCAGAGGTCGGGCTCGTCGGCGTCGGCCATGCCGCGCGCCAGTTGCAGGCTGCCTTGCAGGTCATCGGCGGTGACGTTCAAGGCAAAGGCCAGCACCCGGGCCATCAGGCGCTCTTCGGTTTCCGACGGTTGCAGCGGCAGCGTCAGCGCATGGTCGCCGTAGACATTGCGGTCCATGTCGGCGATTTGCAGGCTGGCCTTGTAGATCGTGGCTTTGATGGCCATCAGCGGGGGCTTCCGTGTTTGCCGGCGGTCCAGCCCTGGGCGGCCAGCCAGCGTTGGCCGTCGGCCGCGGCGGGTGCCTCCAGCTCGGTGGCCATGGCGTCGTTCCAGCGGTTGAGGAAGCCGAACAGCGCCACCACACCGGTCATCTCGACAATCTCGCCCTCGTCCCAATGCTGGCGCAGCAGGCTGCCGATCTCGGGCGTGACCGCGCCGGGCTGGCTGGCCGCCGCGCAGGCAAATTCGAGCGCGGCGCGCTCGGCCGGGGTGAACAGCGGGCTGTCGCGAAACTGCCAGACCGCCGCCAGGCGGCCCTCGTCGCAGGCTTGCTGGGCGCCGAAGCGCTGCGCCGCACGGATGGTGTGGGCCTCGCAATACCGGCAGCCCGCCACCCGGCTGGCCACATGGCCGAGCAGGCGCTTGAACTCCGGCGTCAGCCGGCCCTGGTGGTCCATCACGGCGCGGTTGAGCTCGGTGAAGGCGCGCGCCAGCGCGGGCCGGCGCATCATGGTCAACACGCTGTTGGGCGCAAAGCCCAGGGTGCGGTTGAAGAACTGTGCCAACTGCGCGATCTCGGGGTCGTGGTCGGTGGCGAGCGGGGTTACCAGGGGCATGTCGGGGTTCTCCAGGGCAGGCGGCACTGTGCCACAGCGGGTGCAGCGCGGCGGGCCGGCGCCGGCCGGTCAGCCCGGGGCGTAGGCCAGGCGCACATAGATGGGCGCAAAGGCCTCGGCCTGGGTGATTTCCAGCAGGTGCTCGCGCGACAGCTCCAGCAGCGCAATGAAGGTGACCACCAGCACCGGCACCCCGCGTGCGGTGTCGAAGAGCTCATGGAATTCGGCAAAGCGCCGCCCCGCCAGCTTGCGCAGCAGCATGCCCATGTGCTCGCGCACCGACAGCTGCTCGCGGCTGATGCGGTGGTGCTGGTTGAGCCGGGCCCGCTTGAGAATGTCGGCCCAGGCGTCTTGCAGATCGACCACCGACACGTCCGGCAGGCGCGGTGCCAGGCTTTGCTCGATGTGGATCTGGGCGCGCAGGAAATCCCGCCCGATCATGGGCAGCCGGTCCAGCCGGGCGGCGGCCAGCTTCATCTGCTCGTACTCCAGCAGGCGGCGCACCAGCTCGGCGCGGGGGTCGACGCCCTCGCCGCCGTCCTCGCTCTTCCTGGGCGGCAGCAGCATGCGCGACTTGATCTCGATCAGCATCGCCGCCATCAGCAGGTATTCGCTGGCCAGCTCCAGGTTGTGCTGGCGGATCTGGTCGACATAGGCCAGATACTGGCGCGTCACGTCGGCCAGCGGGATGTCGAGGATGTTGAAGTTCTGCTTGCGGATCAGGTAGAGCAGCAGGTCCAGCGGGCCCTGAAAGGCCTCGAGAAAGACCTCCAGCGCGTCCGGCGGGATGTACAGGTCCAGCGGCAGGCTGAACAGCGGCTCGCCGTAGAGACGCGCCAGCGCCACCCGGTCCACCGGCAGGGTCTCGGCATCGGGCACCGGGGCAGCACCCTCGTCGCCGGGCAGTGGCGACGGCGTGGGCACCGGGTCGGGCATCGGTGGCAGCACGGCAGCGCCGGCCGCAGGTGTGCCGGGCCGCAGGCGGGGCTGCACCTTGCCGCTGGCCCTGTGCCGGGTGGGGGTCAGACCCGCAGCCGCTCAGCGCGATTTGGGCCGCGAGAAATAGACATAGGGCGGCTGGGCCACCTTGGCGTCGCTGTAGCCGGCCTGGGCCTCGCGGTCGATCTGCTTGTCCCAGAGCAGGGCGCGGCCGGCGCGTTGCTCGGCTTCGAGCGTGGGCTTCTTGGCCTTCAGCCCGTCGATGAACTGGGTGACGTCGGAGGTGTAGGCTTTCCAGAACAGCGGCATGGTGGGGCGCATCCAGGGTCAGGGAAGCCCGTGAGTTTAGTCGGCTGGCGGGCGCACGGGCCGCCGCAGCAACCGTGGCAGTATGGACAACATGGCCCAAGAGATCGAGTTGAAGTTCCAGATTCCTGCCGCTCGACTGGCTGCGCTGCGGCGCGCGCTGGCCACCCGCAGCGCGGCGGTGAGCGCGCTGAAGGCGGCCTACTTCGACACCGAGGGGGCCCACCTGGCGAGGGCCCGCATGGCACTGCGCCTGCGCCAGGAGCAAGGCGTCTGGGTGCAGACGCTCAAGGCCGAGGGCGCGGACGCCCTGCACCGGCTGGAGCACAACGTCACCCTGCCCACGGCTGACCGGCCAGCGCTTGACACCGGCCGGCACCACGGCGACGCGGCCGGCGAGCGGCTGCGACGCTTGCTTGCCAAGGCCGGCCGGCCACCGCTGCGCGAGGTCTATGCCACCGACATACAGCGCACCCACCGGGTGCTGCGCAGCGGCGGCGCCCGCATCGAGCTGGCGTTGGACGAGGGTTGCATTCTGGCGGCCGGCCGCAAGCTGCCGGTGTGCGAGATCGAGTTCGAACTGCTGGACGGCGATGCGCAGGCCATGCTGTCCCTGGCTGCGCGCTGGGTCGAGCGTTTCGGCCTGGTGCTGGACCTGCGCAGCAAGAGCGAGCGTGGTCACTGGCTGGCTGCCGGGCAGGCGCTGCCGCCGCCGGCTGCCGGTGGGCGGTGCCCGCCGCTGGCCAGGCCGACCGTGCCGGCGATGCTGGCGCAGGCCCTGGGGCCGGTGCTGGCCCAGGCCAGCGCCTGGGCCAGCGATCCTGTTGACGCTGCCGACGTGCCGTCGGCTGAGCATCTGCACCAGTTGCGGGTGGGCCTGCGCCGGCTGCGCAGCCTGTTGCGAGACTTTGCCGCCGAGGCGCCGCCTGCAGCCCTGGCCCAGACGGCGACGCTGGGCCGCTTGTTCGACCAGCTGGCGCCCGCCCGCGACCGCGATGTGATGGCCGAGGGCCTGTGGCCCGCGCTGCAGTCGGCCGGCGCGCCGCTGGTGGCGCTGCCGGCGCCGCAGGGGCCGGCCCCTGCGCTGGTGCCGCTGCTGCGCGCACCGGCCACCCAGCAGTTGTGGCTGGCGCTGCTGGCGGCCTGCCAGGCGCACCCGGTGGACCTGCCGCCCGCCAGCTTGCGGCTCAGCCTGGGCCCGCCGTTGGCAAGGCTGCTGCAGCAGGTGCAAAGGGATGCCTTGCGCTTCGCCGCGCTGGACGACCCGGCCCGCCACCGCTTGCGCCGCCGCACCAAACGCCTGCGCTATGGCCTGGAGGCCAGTGCCGCAGTCTGGCCGGCGCGGCGTGTTGCGCGCTGCCTGGCGGTGCTGGAACAGGCCCAGGGCCCGCTGGGCGACTACAACGACAGCGTGGTGGCGCTGCACGCTTACCGGGCACATGCGGCGCTGGATCCGCAGGCCTGGTTTGCGGTGGGCTGGCTGGCCGCCCGCCGGGCGGCGCTCACGCCACCCTGCGTGAAGGCGCTCAAGCGCCTGGGCCAGGTGCGCAGCCCCTTCACCGCTGGGTGCGGCGCATCCATTGCGGTGCGGTCGAGGTCGGGTTCCACACCGGGGTGAAGGCGAAGGGACGCTGGCTGCCAGGCGGTGCTACCCGCACCCGCACCGCATGCAGCTTGGGCTCGCCGAAGACCTGCAGCCGCCACAGCCTGGAGATGACCTGGCCGCGCGGATTGCGGAAGGGCTGGTCCACCGTGTAGTTGTGCGCGTCACCGTGGATCAGCAGCACCGGGAAGGGTGCCGCATCGGCCAGCGGCAGCAGGGTCTGGCTGATGCTCAGCTCGAAACCGGGGGCGATGCGCCGTGCTGGACGCTGGCCGGGCAAGGCGGGCAGCCTGTCGCCCTGCACCTCGGCCTGGGTGGCCAGCACCAGTGCGCGCGCCGGCATCTGCTGCGCCAGCGCAAACGCCGCGCCGATCCAGGCGGCATTGGCGGCTTCGCGGTCCCTGGCCTCGGCCCGTACCTCGGCTTGTCCGGCCTGGCTGCCGTTGTCGGGCCCCACCGTGTGGAAGGTGGCGAACACCACGCCACCGTGCACCCAGCGCTGGTTCTCGACATACGCCGCATGGGCCGGCATGGCATCGCCCTGACGCAGCAACGCCAGCGGCCGCTGGCCCAGAGATTGCGCGCCGGCACCAAAGAACCGCCGGCGCAGCGCGCGCAGGCGTTCCAGCGGGTGATTGCCCAGGCGATGGCAGTCGAGCCAGTCGTTGTCGCCGGGCGTGTACACCAGGGCCCGGGCAAAACGCTGGAATTGATGCTGCTGGTGCGCGTACTCGGCATCGGTACAGGGCACTGAGCCGGCCTTGAAATCGCCGACATGGATCGCGAAGGGCAGGCCCAGCGCGTTGATCTGGTCGATCAGGTGGCGGTAGGCCACGCCGCTGAGCAGGTCATTGCCATAGGGCATGTCGCCCAGCGCGATGAAGTCCAGCGGCGCGGCGTCGGCCGCAGTGGCTGGCCGCTGCGCCATCGGGGCGGCCAGGCCGGCGATTGCGGCCAGCGCCGCGCGACGCTGGATCACCGCACCCGCATGCCGGGTTGGGCGCCGGGGCCGGGCTCGAGCACGAAGATGCCGGGTTGGGATGGCTCGTCGGCATGGCTGGCGGCCAGCACCATGCCCTGGCTGATGCCGAACTTCATCTTGCGTGGCGCCAGATTGGCCGCCACCACCGTCAGCTTGCCGACCAACTGCTCGGGCGCGTAGGCGCTGCGGATGCCGGACAACACCTGGCGGTAGCGGGGTCGCCCCTGCGGGTCGGGGCCCTCAGCCAGGTCCAGCGTCAGGCGCAGCAGCTTGGTGCTGCCCTCCACGGTCTCGGCCTCGACGATGCGGGCGATGCGCAGGTCGACCTTGCTGAAATCGGCCATGACTATCTCGTCGGCGATGGCCTCGCCGCCCGGGGGCGCCAGCGCCACCGCCTCGGGCTCGGGCGGGGTCAACAGCGCATCGAGCCTGGCCGCATCCACCCGCTGCATCAGGTGCTGGTAGGGCGCGATGGCATGCTGGCCCAGCGCCCGCTCGGCATCGGCAAAGGCCAGCGGCGGCACCTGCAGAAAGGCCTCCACCTGGGCAGCCAGCGCCGGCACGATGGGTTTGAGGTAGATCGTCAGCAGGCGGAAGGCCTCGATGCAGACCGAGCAGACATCGTGCAGCGCGGCGCTCCGGGCCGCATCTTGCTCAGCCGTCTTGGCCAGTTCCCAGGGCTTGTGGTGGTCGACATACCCGTTGACCCGGTCGGCCAGCAGCATGGTCTCGCGCACCGCCTTGCCGAACTCGCGGCCCGCGTACAGGGTCTCGATCGCGCCGCGCTGGGCGCGCAGGGCGTCCAGCAGGCTGCGGCCCTCCACGCCCAGGTCGGCCGAGAGCCGGCCGGCAAAACGCTTGCTGAGAAAGCCCGCGGCCCGGCTGGCGATGTTGATGTACTTGCCGACCAGGTCGCTGTTGACCCGGTTGATGAAGTCCTCGGGGTTGAAGTCGATGTCCTCGACCCGGGCGTTGAGCTTGGCGGCGATGTAGTAGCGCAGCCACTCGGCGTTCAGGCCCAGCTCCAGGTAGCGCAGCGGGTTGATGCCGGTGCCGCGGCTCTTGCTCATCTTCTCGCTGTTGACGGTGAGGAAGCCGTGCACATGCACCGCGTCGGGCACCTTGCGGCCAGAGAAATGCAGCGTGGCCGGCCAGAACAGGGTGTGGAAGGTGACGATGTCCTTGCCGATGAAATGCACCTGTTCCAGGTCGGGTTGGGCCAGGTAGGCGGCGCAGGCGGCGGCGCCGTCGCTGCCATCGGTGGCGCGCTGGGCGAACAGGTTCTGCAGCGAGGCCAGGTAGCCGATCGGCGCGTCGAGCCAGACATAGAAGTACTTGCCCGGCGCGTCTGGTATCTCGATCCCGAAGTAGGGCGCGTCGCGGCTGATGTCCCAGTCGCCCAGGCCCGGCTTGCCGGCCTCGTCGCGGGCGAACCACTCCTTGACCTTGTTGGCCACCTCGGGCTGCAGCTTGCCGTCCTGGGTCCACTGTTCCAGAAAGGCCACGCAGCGCGGGTCGCTCAGCTTGAAGAAGAAATGCTCGCTGGTCTTGAGCACCGGCGTGGCGCCCGACAAGGCCGAGTAGGGGTTCAACAGGTCGGTGGGCGCATAGACAGCGCCGCACTGCTCGCAGTTGTCGCCGTACTGGTCCTTCGTCCCGCACTTGGGGCATTCGCCCTTGATGAAGCGGTCGGGCAGGAACATGCCCTTGTCGGGGTCGAAGAACTGCTCGATGGTGCGGGTCTCGACCAGGCCGTTGGCGCGCAGCGCGAGGTAGATCTCCTGCGCCAGGCGGTGGTTCTCGGGGCCGTCGGTGGAGTGCCAGTTGTCGAAGGCGATGTGGAAGCCGTCGAGGTAGGGCTTGCGGCCGGCGGCGATGCCGGCCACGAAGTCCTGCGGCGTCAGCCCGGCCTTCTCGGCGGCGATCATGATCGGGGCGCCGTGGGCATCGTCGGCGCAGACGAAGTTCACCTCGGCCCCCATCATCCGCTGTGCCCGCACCCAGGTGTCGGCCTGGATGTATTCCATCATGTGGCCGATGTGGAAGGCCGCGTTGGCATAGGGCAGGGCGGTGGTGACAAACAGCTTGCGGGGCATGGGGCCATCCTCGGGTGACAGCCCGCGATTCTAGGAGGCGGCCCGGGTGCCTGGGCCGTGCCCAGCAGGGACCCACGGGCGTGCGCCGGCCGGTGTGGGCTGCACCAGGGTCGTGCAGGGGCCCGGTACAGCAGGCCCCCTGTCCGCTAGACTCGCAGCCGGTCCCCGACCCCGCAGCCGCACTGGCGGCTGCGGTTCCCCAACACCTCCGCCACCACCATGTCCGCTGTGACCGAAGCCACCCTGCAAGCCGCCCTGAAGACTGTCGTCGACCCGCACACGGGCAAGGATTTCGTCAGCACCCGCGGCATCAAGAACCTGAAGATCGACGCCGACGAGGTGGCCTTCGACGTCGAATTCGGCTACCCCGCCAAGAGCCAGCATGCGGCACTGCGCCGCCAGTTCATCGCCGCCGCGCGCAGCGTGCCGGGGGTGGGCAATGTCAGCGTCAACATGGTCACGCGCATCACGGCCCATGCGGTGCAGCGCGGCGTGCAGCTGCTGCCCGGGGTGAAGAACATCATCGCGGTGGCCTCGGGCAAGGGCGGCGTGGGCAAGAGCACCACCGCCTGCAACCTGGCGCTGGCGCTGGCCGCCGAGGGCGCCACCGTGGGCGTGCTGGACGCCGACATCTACGGGCCCAGCCAGCCGATGATGCTGGGCATCAGCGGCCGGCCCGAGAGCATCGACGGCCAGAGCATGGAGCCGATGAGCGGCCATGGCCTGCAGGTGGCGTCGATCGGCTTCCTGGTGGACGCCGACCAGGCCATGATCTGGCGCGGCCCGATGGCCACCCAGGCACTCGACCAGTTGCTGCGCCAGACCAACTGGAAGGACGTGGACTATCTGATCGTCGACATGCCGCCCGGCACCGGCGACATCCAGCTCACGCTCAGCCAGCGTGTGCCGATCACCGGCGCGATCATCGTCACCACGCCGCAGGACATCGCCCTGCTCGATGCCAAGAAGGGTTTGTCGATGTTCGAGAAGGTGGGCGTGCCCATCCTCGGCCTGGTCGAGAACATGGCGGTGCACATCTGCTCGAACTGCGGCCATGTGGAGCACATCTTCGGCGCCGACGGCGGCAAGAAGATGGCCGCGCAATACCAGCTCGACTACCTGGGCGCGCTGCCGCTGACCATGAGCATCCGCGAGCAGGCCGATTCTGGCCGGCCCACCGTGGTGGCCGACCCCGACGGCGAGATCGCGGCGATCTACAAGGCGGTGGCGCGCCAGGTGGCGGTGAAGATTGCCGAGAAGGCCAAGGATTTCTCCAGCAAGTTCCCGACCATCAAGGTCAGCAAGGACACCTGAGGGTTTTTCCGGCCCCCTACGCGGTGGGGGCGGCTTGCCGGGCGCTGGGTTTGCGGGATGGCCGGCGGGCGCGAGGAGGGCTAGCCTCAGCGCCTGTTTTCACCACCCGGGGACCCCGCCATGAAAATTCCTCCTGCCTTGCGCTGTGCAGTGACCGCTGCCAGCGCCGCTGCCGGCCTGCTTTTGGCGCCAGCCGGCGCCTCGGCCTTCAGCGGCCTGTATGTGTTCGGCGACAGCCTGTCGGACAACGGCAATCTGTACACGCTGACCGGCGGTGGTTTTCCGCCCGACCCGCCGTACTTTCAGGGCCGCTTCTCGAATGGCCCGGTGGCGGTGGAGCACCTGGCCACGGGACTGGGCTTGAGTGGCGCGCAGTTTCACAACATGGCCATCGCCGGCGCGCGTACCGGCACCTATGGGTCGGCGGACCCCAACATCGGCCAGGCCACCGGCATGTTGACCCAATTGACTGAATTCCAGGCCGCGCAGGGCGCGGTACCGCTGGACAGCGCGGCCCTGTACGTGGTGTGGGGCGGCGCCAATGACCTGCGTGACGGGATAGGCCTCGGCGATCCGGTCGCGGCGATCGGTACGGCGGTCGCCAATCTCGGCAGCATCGTCACGGCGCTGCACAGCCAGGGTGCAAGGCATTTCCTGCTGCCCAATCTGCCCGATCTGGGCCTGGTGCCCGAGGTGAACCAGTTTGGGCCGGGGGCCAGCGCCGGCGCCGCTGCTCTTTCGGAGTCCTTCAACGGTGCCCTGGCTGCAGCCTATGGCGGGCTGGCATCGGCCTGGACCGACGAGCACTTCCATTTCTACGACGTGATGGCCGCCCAGCGCGACCTCACCGCCGGCGCGCCGGGCAACGGCCTGCTCAATGTCACCGACGCCTGCTTTGTTGACGACCCCATGACGCCCACCCTCTGCGCCAACCCCGCCAGCTTCATCTACTGGGACAACATCCACCCCAGCGCGGTGACCCATGCGGCGCTGGGCCAAGGCATGCTGGCAGCAGTGCCCGAGCCCCAGACCCTGCTGATGCTGTCGGCGGGCCTGCTGTTGTTGCTGGGCGCAGCGCGACAGCGCCGCGCCTGAAGCGCCGGCGCCGGGCCGTCCGGGTTCAGGCGCCGGCCACCTCCCAGGGGGGCCGTGCGGATTTGGCCGCAGGGCCGGCGCTGGGGGTCTGCGCCGGCGCGGCCGCCACCGGCGCCCCGCCAAACACCTGCTCGCCGCCCAGCGCGTCGATCAGGTCACCGATCATCGGCGCCAGCTCGCCGGTGGCAATCGCCGCATCGGCGTCGAAGCTCTCGTCCTTCCGGGCCTTGGCGCCGCCCTCGAACACGCCATCGAGGAAGGCGATCTTCTTGACCTGCAGGCCTTCGGTCAGCATGAAGGACACCCGGCCCTGCCAGGTCAGTGCCAGCCGGGTGGGCTGCTTGCCGGCGGCGATGTGCTCGCGGATCTCGGCAATGTCCAGCGCGTGGCGGGCATAGCGCACCACCGGCTTCTCGCCGTCGGCGGCTTTCAGCTCACAGTCACGGTCGATCGTGAAGCCGGCCGGCGCCTCGCCGCTGACCAGCCATTCGGCCATGCAGGCCGCCGGCGACACGGCGGTGTTGACCAGCACCGCTGACAGCCCCGGCAGGGCCTGGCTCAGCGCGGTCAGTACCTCGTCGGCCCGGCCGGCGCTGCTGGCGTCGATCACCAGCAGGCGCTCGGCCGGCGCGATCCACACCTTGACCGCAGCGCGCTTGGTGAAGGCCATCGGCAGCAGGTCCAGCATCGCCTGGTCCTTCAGCTCGTTGCGCTGCTTCTTGCCGGGCTTGCGGCCGGTCTGTTTTTCCACCTGGGCGGCCAGGGCGTCGACCTGGCGCTTGACCACCGAGCCCGGCACCAGCTTCTGCTCGACCATCATCTGCAGCAGCCATTGGCCATTGACCGCCTCGATCAACGCGCCGTGCGCGTCGCCGCGCGGTGCCACCCAGCCTGACGAGCGGGCCTGGGTGGTGCCGCACTCGGCAAAACGGGCGGCGCCCAGGGCCTCGTCGATCTGCGCCACGGTGGCCGACCAATCGGCACCCAGGCGGTACAGCAGCAAGTTCTTGAACATTCGCTTTGACCGGCAGGCCCGGCGAGGGCCTGCGCAAAAAGGCGCGATTGTGCCCCCTTGCGGTGCTGGCGCTTAGCCCAGATACTGTGGTTATATACAGCTATCAGCCAGGCTGCCTTTTGCCATGCCCCCTCCACTGCCCGACCCGCTGCTGCAAGCCCTCCCGCCGCCACCGCGCCTGCTGAACCCGCTGCGCCACCCGATCCGCTACCTGCACCACAGCATCCGCACCGAGCAGGCTTTTGGGTACTGGGTGCGCGCCTCTGTGCGTTTTCATGGCTTGCGCCACCCGGCCGGGCTGGGCGGCTATGACATCCGCACCGTGCGGGCGCTGCTGGGCCAGGCCAATCCGTTCTGGCCGCCGGACGCGCCCGGCCCCGCCCGGCGGCCCCGGGCGCGCGAGCGCACCGGCCGCTACCTCCTCACGCCATGCCTGCTGCCTACGCCGAGCTGCACTGCCGCAGCAGTTTCAGCTTCCTGACCGGCGCGTCCCGGCCCGAGGAACTGGTGCAGGCGGCCCGGCAGCAGGGCTATGCGGCGCTGGCCCTCACCGACGAGTGCTCGCTGTCGGGCGTGGTGCGGGCCCACGGGGCCGCCAACCAGCAGGGCCTGCACCTGCTGATCGGCGCGCAGATCAAGCTCAGCCCCGGCCAGGGTGGCGACGCGGCGGTGCTGGCCGGTCATGACCTGCCGCAGCTGGTCTTGCTGGCCCAGACCCGGCGCGGCTACGGCAACCTGTCGCAGTGGATCAGCGTGGCGCGGCGCCGGGCGCCCAAGGGGCAGTACCTGGCCCACCCGTCCGACCTGGAGGGCCGCGTGCCCTATGCGCCTTACCTGGCCGGCCTGCCCGATTGCTTTGCGATCCTGCTGCCGGCGCCGGGCCAGGCCTTCGAGACGGTGTTCGCCCATGCGATGTGGCTCAAGACCTGGTTCGGCACCGGGCGCTGCGCCATCGCCATCGAGCTGCTGAACCGGCCGCACGATGCCCAGCGCCTGGAGCTGCTGCCCCGGGTGGCCGCGCTGTGCGGCCTGCCCCTGGTGGCCTGCGGCGATGTGCTGATGCATGCGCGCTCGCGCAAGCCGCTGCAGGACGCGCTGGTGGCCACCCGGTTGGGCCGTCCGGTGGCCGAGTGCGGCTTTGCACTGGAGCCCAATGCCGAGGCCCACCTGCGTTCGCGCCAGCGCCTGGAGGCCTTGTACGCGCCGGCCTGGCTGGCCGCCACGCTGGACATCGCCGCCGGCTGCAGCTTCTCGCTGGCCGAGCTGCGCTACGAGTATCCGCAGGAGATCGTGCCCGCCGGCCACACCCCCACCAGCTGGCTGCGCTGCCTGACCGAGCAGGGCGCCGCCCGGCGCTTCCCCGAGGGTCTGCCGGTGCCGGTGCGCGCCACGCTCGAGCACGAACTGGCGCTGATCGCCCGGCTTGGCTTCGAGCCCTATTTTTTGACCGTGGCCGATATCGTGCAGTGGGCGCGCCATGAGCGCGGCATCCTGTGCCAGGGCCGCGGCAGTGCCGCCAACTCGGTGGTCTGCTACTGCCTGGGCGTGACCGAGGTCGACCCGCGCGAGATGAGCCTGCTGTTCGAGCGCTTCATCTCGGCCGAGCGCAACGAGCCGCCCGACATCGACATCGACTTCGAGCACCAGCGCCGCGAAGAGGTGATCCAGTACCTCTACCGCAAATACGGCCGCCACCGCGCTGCCCTCACCGGCGTGATGATCAGCTACCGGCCGCGCTCGGCGCTGCGCGACATCGGCCGGGCGCTGGGCATCGACCTCGACCGCATCAACGCGGTGTCCAAGGGCCAGCACTGGTTCGACGGCAGGACGATCGCGGCCGACCGCCTGCGCGAGCAGGGCCTGGACCCCGACTCCCTGGTCTGCCGTCAGTGGGTGGCGCTGACCCAGCAGCTGATCGGCTTCCCGCGCCATCTCAGCCAGCACCCGGGCGGTTTCGTCATCGCGCGCGATGATATCGCCCGCCTGGTGCCGGTGGAAAACGCCGCGATGGACGACCGCACCGTGATCCAGTGGGACAAGGACGACCTCGACGCGTTGGGCCTGATCAAGGTCGACATCCTGGCCCTGGGCATGCTCAGTGCGATCCGCCGCGCCTTGGCGATGGTGGGCAGCAAGCTGGGCGTGGCCGATTTCTCGATGCAGCAGGTGCCGCGCGAAGATGCCCCGGTCTACCAGATGCTGTGCCGCGGCGACAGCGTGGGCACCTTCCAGGTCGAGAGCCGGGCCCAGATGAGCATGCTGCCGCGCCTGCAGCCGCGCTGCTTCTATGACCTGGTGATCGAGGTGGCCATCGTGCGGCCCGGCCCGATCCAGGGCGGCATGGTGCATCCCTACCTGCGCCGCCGTTCTGGCGAAGAGCCGGTGGACTACCCCAGCGACGAGGTGCGCCAGGCCCTGTCGCGCACCCTGGGCGTGCCGATCTTTCAAGAGCAGGTGATGCAACTGGCCATCCTGGCCGCTGATTTCAGCCCCGGCGAGGCCGACAGCCTGCGCCGCGCGATGGCCGCCTGGAAGCGCAAGGGCGGCCTCGGCCCCTTTCACCAGCGCCTGGTGGGCCGCATGGTGGCCAAGGGCTATGCGCCCGACTACGCCGAGCGCATCTTCAAGCAGATCGAGGGTTTTGGTGAATACGGCTTCCCCGAGAGCCACGCCGCCAGCTTTGCGCTGCTGGTCTACATCAGCGCCTGGCTCAAGCAGCACCACCCGGACGCCTTTCTCGCCGCGCTGCTCAACAGCCAGCCCATGGGCTTCTACGCCCCGGCGCAGCTGGTGCGCGATGCGCGCGAGCATGGCGTCACGGTGCTGCCGGTGGATGTGCTGCACAGCCACTGGGAAAGCATCCTCGAAGCCGGCGCCATGCCGCAGCACGGCGCTGCCGGCGGCGGCGCGGCGGTGCTGCAGGCCCACCCGGCGCCGCCGGGGCTGCGGCCGGTGCGCCTGGGCTTGAACCGCCTGCTGGGCCTGCGCCAGGCCGATGCCCTGCGCCTGGTGGCCGAGCGCGACCGGGCACCCTTCACCAGCCCCGAAGACCTGGCCCGCCGCGCCGGCCTGGACGCCCACGCGATGCAGCTGCTGGCCCAGGGCGACGCGCTGCGGCCGTTGGTGGGCCACCGCCACCAGGCGGCCTGGGCGGTGCGCGGCATCGACACCCGGGCACCGCGGCTGTTGGCCGCCACCCGCACCCACGAGACGCCGGCCGCGCTGGTGGCGCCGGCGCCCGGCGAGTCGGTGGTGGCCGACTACCGCGCCAGTGGCCTGTCGCTGACCGGCCACCCGGTGGGCCTGCTGCGCGCCCAGCTGGCCGCCTTCAAGGTGCAGCCGGCGGCGGTGCTGGCGCTGTGCCGGCATGGCCAGCTGGTGCGCGCCTCGGGCCTGGTCACCCACCGCCAGCGGCCCGAGACCGCCAGGGGCGTGGTCTTCGTCACGCTGGAAGACGACACCGGCGCGGTCAATGTGATCGTCTGGCCCAAGGTGGCCGCCGAGCAGCGCCAACCCCTGCTGGCCGCCACCCTGCTGACGGTCTACGGCGTGTGGCAACGCGAGGGCGAGGTGCGCCACCTGATCGCGCACAAGCTGGTTGATCATTCCGCGCTGTTGCAGGGCCTGGTGACCAAGAGCCGCGACTTCCATTGACAGCGCGCCGTGCTCGAGAATCCCGGCATGCCACTGCCTGCCCAGCCCCCCGACCCAGCGCCCCGGCTGCTGCCCGATACCCTGCAATGGCTGCCGCTACAGGGCCGTGCCGAGCAGCTGATGGTGCTGCTGCACGGCTGGGGTGCCCGCGCGGCCGACCTGGCGCCGCTGGCGCGCCAGCTGCGCCTGGCCTTTCCGCAGGCGGCGCTGCTGGCGCCCGAGGGTTTCGAGCCGGCCGATCCCGGCGCCAACGGGCGCCAGTGGTTCTCGCTGCAGGCCATCACCGAGGCCGACCGGCCGGCGCGGGTGGCTGCCGTGCTGCCGCGGCTGTCGGCCTGGGTCCGGGCGGCCCAGGCGGCCACCGGCATCGGCCAGGCCGCCACTGCGCTGGTGGGCTTTTCGCAGGGCGCCATCCTGGCGCTGGAATTGGTGCAGGCCGAGGACGGTTGCGCCGGCCGGGTGCTGGCCTTCTCGGGCCGCTATGCCACGCTGCCCAGCCTGGCACCGGCCCACACCACCCTGCATTTCTTTCACGGCGCCGGCGATGTGGTCATCCCGGCGGCGCAGGCGCGCCTGGCGATCGAGCGCCTGGCCGCCTTGCAGGGCGACGCCACCATCGACATCGCCCAGGGCCTGGGCCATGCCTTGTCGCCGGCGCTGGTGGCCAGCGCCATCGAGCGCCTCAAGACCCATATTCCACACCGCACCTGGGCCGCCGCGCTGGGCCAGGTGCCGGGTTCGCGCGGCCAGCCCGGCCCCAACGACACCGATTGAGCACGCCCGCCCCGGCCGCGCCGGCGTGCCCTGCCAGCGCCCGTCGCGCCACGCCTTCGCCCTCTCACTGACTGGACGCCCAATGCTGTACCTGCTGTCGCCTGCCAAATCCCTGGACTACCAGACCCCGCTGCCCCGGGCCATGCTGGCGCGTGCCACCGAGCCGCTGTTCCCGGCGCGCTCGGCCGAGTTGATCGCCTTGCTGCGCCGCCTGGCACCGCCCCAGGTGGCCAGCCTGATGGACCTGTCGGATGAGCTGGCCGCGCTCAATGTCGGCCGCTATGCCGCCTGGCAGCCCGAGGCGACCCCAGCCAACAGCCGCCCGGCGGTGCTGGCCTTCGACGGTGATGTCTACGGCGGCCTGCAGGCCCGCAGCCTGCGCCCGGCCCAGCTGGACTGGGCCCAGCAGCACCTGGTGATCCTGTCCGGCTTGTACGGGGTGTTGCGGCCGATGGACAGCTTGCAGCCCTACCGCCTGGAGATGGGCACCCGGCTGGCCAATGCCCGGGGCGCCGACCTGTATGCCTACTGGGGCAGCACCCTGGCCGACCACCTCAACCAGCGCCTGGCGGCCGAGGCTCGGCCGGTGGTGGTCAACCTGGCATCGCAAGAGTATTTCCGCGCCTTGCCGCGCCGGCTGCTGCAGGCCCGGGTGGTGGACTGCGTCTTCGAGGACCGCAAGGGCGACGGCTTCAAGGTCATCAGCTTCTTCGCCAAGCGCGCGCGCGGCCTGATGGCGCGCTGGGCGGTGCAGCACAAGGTGGGTACGGTGCGCAAGCTGCAGCAGTTCAGCGACGCCGGCTATGCCTTCGACGCCAGTGCCTCGGCGCCCGACCGGCTGGTGTTCCGGCGCGACCAGGCCCCCTGACAGCCGCGCCTGCCGCTGCCAGAATGGCGCCATGAGCACGCAAGCCGTGACCCCCGAACTGCGGGCCTGGATCATCGAACAGGCCCGGGCCGGTTGCCGGCCCGAGGACGTGCTGGCCTCGATGCGCGCCAGCGGCTGGCAGGAGGATGTGGCCGTGGCGGCGATGGAGGTCGCGCTGCAGGGCTTTGTGCAGGCCACGTCGGCGGCGGCCCAGGCCAGCCTGCCGCCCGCCGTGCGGGTGCCCGAGCCGGCGCTGGCGGGTGCGCCCAGCCGCCTGTGGGCCGGCGACCGCTTCGTGCAGGTGCTGATGACACTACAGCACCCGCGGGTGGTGGTTTTCGGCGGCTTGCTGGCCGATGACGAATGCGACGCGCTGGTGGCGGCGGCCGCGCCGCGCATGGCGCGGTCCGAGACGGTCGTCAACGAAACCGGCGGCAACGAGATCAACCCCTCGCGCACCAGCCGGGGCATGTTCTTCGGGCGGGCCGAATTCGCGCTGTGCGAACGGCTGGAACTGCGCATCGCGGCGCTGCTGCACTGGCCGGTGGTCAATGGCGAGGGCCTGCAGGTGCTGCATTACGAGCCCGGCGCCGAATACAAGCCCCACCATGACTACTTCGACCCGGCCCAGCCCGGCATGGCCGCCGTGCTGGCGCGGGGCGGCCAGCGCGTGGGCACGCTGGTGATGTACCTGAACACGCCCGAGCGCGGCGGTGGCACCACCTTTCCGGACGTAGCCCTGGAGGTGGCGCCGATCAAGGGCAATGCGGTCTTCTTCAGTTACGACCGAGCCCATGCCAGCACCCGCACCCTGCACGGCGGCGCGCCGGTGCAGGCCGGCGAAAAGTGGGTGGCCACCAAATGGCTGCGCGAGCGTGAGTTTGTCTAGTGCAGTGTTCGATGCTGTGAGCGACTTAAGAAAACCGATGGATTTGCCGCTGTGGCTAGGCGCAAACCGCAGCCATGCCCAGTGGCATGGCGAGGATTTGCAATGCCGCCACAGCGGCAAATCCACGGTTTTATGTCGCGAATAGCGTTGAACACTGCACTAGCCACGATGGCGCCGCCGATTTCATGGAGATGGTGTTTTCGTCTTGGCAAGACATCACGCTGACCGAGAACCACATCAAGCAGCTGCACCATGACCTGCTGGTTCACAGCGAGAAAGACGCCTGGCACCGCGGCAACTGCAAGACATCGGCCAACGGCGTGGTTGCGTTCCGACGAGAACGGCAAGCAGATCAGCGTGGTCTTCGAGACTGCCACGCCGGTCAACACCCCACGGCTGATGACCGAGCTGGTGACCTGGTTCACTGAACAACGCACCGCTGCGCTGCTGCACCCGCTGCTGCTGATCGGCCTGTGGGTGGTGGTGTTGCTGGAAGTCCACCCGTTTCAAGACGGCAACGGGCGCTTGAGCCGCGTGCTCACCACACTGCTGCTGCTGCAAGCCGGCTATGCCTATTTGACCTACAGCTCTCTGGAAATCGTGGTGGAGCAAAGCAAGGAGGCTTACTACCTGGCCCTTCACCAGACCCAAGGCACCATCCGCACTGAAGCCCCGAACTGGCAGCCCTGGTTACTGTTCTTTCTGCGGGCATTGGCCGAGCAGGCCAGGCGCCGGAACCGCAAGATCGAGCGCGAACCCATGAAAACCACCTACTTCGATGACGACGACACGCTGGTGATCCATCTGTCGGACAAACCCATCGTGCGCGAGGTCTCACAAGACTGGCATACGCATGTCAGCTA
>JAYUQJ010000592.1:0-6448 GCA_043756825.1 Betaproteobacteria bacterium
CCCCGGTGCTTGCGCGCCACCCCGGCGCTCCCTCGACGACGCTGTTTCACCGTCCACGATCAGACTGAAACGGGCGTCCACGATCGCTGAAATACGCACCAGGGCCGGCCGCGCCGCCGCGGCCGGCAACATGCGGATGCGGGGATGGCGCTCGACGAGCATTTGCACCAGCCGCAAATTGGCCGGGTTGTCTCCGACATAGAGCACGCACAAGGGTGGCTGTGGCGCGACGCTGATCATGTCAAGGCGGCCGCCCTGGGCACGCGGCGCAGGCGGGTCGGCCAGATGGGCCACTGGTAGCTCGAACCAGAACCGCGCGCCCGCGCCAGGCCGGCCCTCCACGCCGATGCGCCCACCCATCAGCTCGATCAGCGGGCGCGCAATGGTCAAGCCAATGCCCTTGCCCTCGACCTCGCTGAACTCGGCGCCCAGACGCCGAAAGGGCTGGAACAACTCGTGCAAACGGTCGGCGGCAATGCGGGCCCGGTGTCGGTGATGGCCAGGCGCACCCAGCCGCCTGGCAGGGCGGCCGCTTCCACCAGCACGCGGCCTCTGGGGATGGTTGTGCTTGACAGCATTCGTCAGCAGGTTCAGCAGCACCTGACGCAAGCGGGTGCGGTCGGCGCGCAGCACTTGGCCGCCCAGGCCGTCGACATCGAAATGCATGCTGCGGGCCTCGGCCATCAGCCCGATCATGCGCAAACATTCGCCCACCAGATCGCCCAGAACCACGGGCTCGGGCGACAGCGCCAACTGGCCGGACTCGATGCGGGCCAGGTCCAGCACCTCATTGTCTAGGCCAGCAGGTGGCGGCCGGCGCGCAGCTTCTCCTGCACATATTTGCGGTGCTTGTCGGTCAGGCTGCGGTCCATGGCCATCAGCTGGCCGAAACCCAGGATGGCATTCATCGGCGTGCGCAGCGCGTGGCTCATGCGCGACAGAAACTGGCTCTTGGCCCGGTTGGCCCGCTCGGCCTCGTCGCGCGCCCCGACCAGCTCGGCGGTGGCGCCTGCACCCTCTGCTCCAGCAAATCGCGTTGCTGGGCCAGGGCAGTGTCGGCCTGCCTGCGCAGCGTGACATCGGTAAAGTAGATCGACAGGCCGTTGGTCGAAGGGTAGATGCGGATCTCGAACCAGCGCACCCAAGCCGCTTGGTGTTGCTCCAGCACCGACCCACATCGGATGCGGGTTGGCGTCGAAGAGTTCGCGGTAGCCCTCCTGCTCACGCTCACGCAGCGCGGCTTCTGCGGCCCGGCGCTCGCTGATGTCGCTGCCGATCGCCAGCACACCGCTGATGCTGCCGTCCGGCCGCTCCAGGCGGCGGCTGGCCCATTCGATCCAGCGCCGCTCGCCACGCTGCGTCAACACCGCATTGACCGTGCGGCTGTCCGTGCTCCCGGCGACCCGGGCGGCGAACCGGGCCCGCACCGTTTCGCGCTCGTCCGGCGGCAACAGTGCGTCGAACCAATCCAGCCCGCGCAAGGTTTCCAGCTTGACGCCAAGCAAGCGCTCGCCAAAGGGGTTGATGAATTCGATGCGTCCCTGGGTGTCCAGCACCAGCGCCATGACGGGGGCGGCGTCAAGAATGCGGCGGGCGAGCTCGGGGTCGGACAAATCCATGGCGGCGGGCGGCGGCAGACGAGCCCGCGGGCAACATGGCGGGGTGGGTGCCGCGCCGATCATGCCATTGCCAACAGGGTGGTCGGGAGGGGGTCAACCCAAGCTGTCCTGCAATATGAATGCAAAGGCGGCCTGCCCCGCTGCGCTCAATATTCGCCGCTGCCCACGCTGCCGGGCGCCAGGTTGTCGAACTTGGTCAAAGGTTTGAGAAAGGTCAACTTGATCGTGCCCACCGGGCCATTGCGCTGCTTGCCGATGATGATCTCGGCCACGCCCGGCTCCTTGCTTTCCTTGTTGTAGTAGTCGTCGCGGTAGATGAACATGATCACGTCGGCGTCCTGCTCGATGGCGCCGGATTCGCGCAGGTCGCTCATCATCGGCCGCTTGTCGGTGCGGGACTCGACAGAACGGTTCAGCTGCGACAGCGCGATCACCGGACATTGCAGCTCCTTGGCCAGGGCCTTCAGGCCGCGCGATATCTCGCTGATCTCGGTGGCGCGGTTCTCGCCGTCGCTCTTGCCGGTGCCGCTCATCAACTGCAGATAGTCGACCACGATCAAGCCCAGCGTGCCGCCGAACTGACGTGCCATGCGGCGCGAGCGGGCACGCAACTCGGCCGGGTTCAGCGCCGGGCTCTCGTCGATGTAGAGCTGGGCCTTGCCCAGTCGCTCGGCGGCCTCGGTCAGCCGGGTCCATTCGTCATCGCGCAGGCGGCCGGTGCGCAAGCCGGACTGGTCGATGCGACCGAGCGAGCCGATCATTCGCAAGGCCAGCTGCGAGGCGCCCATTTCCATCGAGAACACCAGCACCGGCAGCTCTTCATTGACCGCCACCGCCTCGGCAATGTTCAAGGCAAATGCGGTTTTGCCCATCGACGGTCGGGCCGCCAGGATGATCAGATCGCCCTTTTGCAGCCCGGCGGTCATGCGGTCCATGTCGAAAAAACCGGTGCGCACCCCGGTCACCTCCTCGGCGCCGTTCTCGGCCAATTCGGTCACGCGGTCGATCAGTTGCATCGTCAGCTTGTCGATGCCGATGAAGCCCTGCTTGTTGCGCGAGCCCTCCTCACCAATCTTGAAGATCTTGCCCTCGGCCTCGTCCAGGATCTGGCTGACCTGGCGGCCCTGCGGATTGAAGGCATTGGTGGCAATCTCGTCACTGGCCGAGATCAGCTTGCGCAGGATGGCGCGCTCGCGCACGATCTCGGCATAGCGCCGCAGATTGGCCGCACTGGGCACGCTCTGCGCCAGGGCGTTGAGGTAGGCCAGGCCACCACAAGCCTCGGCCTTGCCGTTGCTCTGCAAATGCTCGAAGACCGTGATCACGTCAGCCGGCTTGCTGCCGTTGATCAGCGCGGCGATGGCGCCAAAGATCTCACGGTGCTCGAAGCGGTAGAAATCGCTGTCGCTGACCTGGTCGCCGGCGCGGTCCCAGGCCATGTTGTCGATCAGCAGGCCGCCCAGCACGCTTTGCTCGGCCTCCACCGAATGCGGCGGAACCCGCAGCCGGGCCACCTCGTCATCGATCGGCGTGGCAGGCTGGGCGGGGCGGAAGACGGCAGACATCGGCGGTGGCAATCGATCGAGCGGGGGGATGCCGGGATCATACGGGGGCAGCCAGGGCGGCTCTGTGGGCAAGCCTGTGGAAATCCGGGGGATGGCCGGGGGACATCGCGGGACAAGGCCCGCCCACAAAAAAGCGGCCCGCAGGCCGCCTTGCTGATGCACCGAAGTACCAGCGCGGGCTCAGAGACTGAGAGGATTTCGAGCGTGACCGAGCAACGCCACAGAACGTGCCCGGTCTAGACGCAAAGCGCAGCCATAGCCCGGGCTATGGCGAGCATTTGCAACGACGAGCGGGTGCGTTTTGGGGTGGTGAGCGGGCATGATCGAAAAACGCTCAGTCTCTCAGTCGCGCGGTACCAGTACCTTGGCTTGCTCGTTGATGCCCATCGCGCCAAAGAACAGTGCCACCAGGCGGTGGGCGTCGATGAAGGTGATGCTGCGCTGCTCGGTGCGCTTGGCCAGCACCCAGTTGAGCAGGTCGCCAGCGGCGATGAAATCGACCCGGATCAGGCGCGCGCAGGACACCTGCACCAGGCTGGCATTGCCCAGCTTGCGGTCGATTTCCTGCAGCGTGCCGCTGATGTCGCCGGCCAATTGGCCGGACAGATCGACGGTGGTGACTTCGCCGCCGTCGTCGTACAGACCGGACTCCATGAAGCGCGATGCGGCCTCGCCGACGATGGACATCGGCGGCACGCTGGTGTTCTGGCCGGCGCCGCTGGCACGCACCTGGCAGCTGGCTTTTTCCCAGGACGGCGGCGAGACCTCATAGGTGACGCAATAGTCGATGGCGGTCTCGTCAAACTGGTCCGGCCGGTTGGCCAGACGCAGGGCCTCCAGACGCGCCAACCAGAAGGCCGGGTCGGCATCGCGCACGCCGGTGGGCGCGGCCTCCTGCAGCGTGGCGAGCAGGCGCTCTGAACCGAGCCAGCGCATGTCGATCATCTGCGGCGCCCACTGGCGGAAAAGAGACTGCAGCTGGCCCGCCGCCTCGACGTCCACCCGTTCAAGGGCGGACCAGTCCAACACCCAGGGCAAGGGCAGTTGCAGGGTGACCGAGCGCAGCTTGGCCACGGCGTCCACATCGAGTTGGGCCGGGCTGACCCAGCCCACATCGCCCTTGACGCTGCGGGTATCGGGCCGCGCGTCGGCAGTGGCATCGGCCAGGCGCTTGGGCAGCGAGTACCACTGCGGCGACGAGCGGCCGAACAAGTGGGCGTAGTCGAGTGACAGGGCCTCGAACTTGACCTGCTGGCCGGTGGCCCGGTAGAGGTCGAGCAGCACATGCCAGGTTTCGGGATGGCGGTGGCGCGCTGCGTCGGGCTTGACCAGTGCGCCCAGCGCATGTTCACACTGGTTGAAATCGGCATTGGCAAACGCGATCACCGCCTCGTCGAGCTCGGCGTCGAGCACCACCCCGGTGATCTCCACCGCGAAACGGCTGCTGGTGCTGAAGCTGGTGTCGGCCTGGGGCAGGCCTGCGCCGGGGCGCATCTCGGACGAAGCGGCCTGCCCCGGCCGTGCCGCAGCCGACGGGACGAACGATGCATCGGGTGCGAGCCGACCGCTGCCGCGCCCAGCCTGACCCCGCGATGGCAACTTGAGGGTCGGCCCATCGGGCTCGGAGCTCAGCCCCCCGGGGCCCTCGCCCCAGGCCAAGGGCGACACCGGAGGGCTGGCCGCCGGCAGCGAGGGCAGGTGGCCGAGTGCGGGATTGCCGGCTCTGGTGCCGCCGGCCGGGCCGGTCGGACGCTGCGCCTTGCTGGGGTCGAAGGACACCGGCTCGGTCGGCGCCAGGTAGAAATCCGTGGGGTGCTGGACTACCGGCGGCAGGCTGCGCGCCGGCCCGGGCTCTGGCCGACGCAGCGCCGGTTCGCGCACCTGGCGGCCCGCGTCACCCACCATCTGCAGCTCGATCTCGTCGATCTTGGCCTTGACCCCGCTGTCGACCCGAGCGCTGACGCTGTTGTCGGGCATGCGCACCTCGGAATCGTCGACTTTGGACGAGCCTCCCAGCGCCGCCAGCTGTTCAGGCGACAAGCCGTCGCGGCGCAGCCGGCGAAGGGTGTCGAACTCGCGCTTGCGCACGAAATCGTTGCGGCGCTTGCGCTCGACCATCGCCTTGAGCTCGCTGCGCTCGAGGTCTTGTTCGTCATCAGGGCGTGCGTTCACCTCCGACCAGTCAGTGGCCGGGTTGGCCACGAACCGCACTACCTTGCGGAAAAAGCTCTCGCCGTCTTTGGGGTCAGTGGCCATGATGCGTACCGCAGCTTGCCCAGGCGCGCACCCCGGGCAGGGTGCCGGCCGAGGCGGCAGGTGGAAGGCGAGGGCAGGACACGAGAAGCGTCAGCGTCAATCGCCAAACATCTTCTGCTTCATCTCGCGGCGCTGCTGTGCTTCGAGCGACAGGGTGGCGGTGGGCCGGGCCAGCAGGCGCCCCAGGCCGATGGGCTCGCCGGTCTCGTCGCAAAAACCGTAGTCATTGGCCTCGATCCGGCCCAGCGACTGGGTGATCTTCTTCAGCAGCTTGCGCTCGCGGTCGCGGGTGCGCAGTTCCAGCGCGTGTTCTTCCTCGATGGTGGCGCGGTCGGCCGGGTCGGGCACGATGGTGGTGTCTTCGCGCAGATGCTCGGTGGTCTCGCCGGCATTCGACAGCAGGTCGTCTTTCAGCCCGGTCAAGCGGGCGCGGAAGAAGTCGAGTTGCTTGTCGTTCATGTACTCGGCTTCGGGCATGGCCTGCAGCTCGGCCTCGGTCAGATCGCGGCCGGCCTTGGTCTTCCAGGCATTGACCAGCTTGGGATCGGCCTTGTGCGCGGTCTTGACGATATCCACCGGCTCGGGGTAGCCGCGGGCGGGCGGGCGGGGCGGCGCAAAGCGCTCGGCAAAGCGATTGGTGACCGGGGCAGGGGCCGGTGTCGGGGCGGCCGGTTTGGCCGCCGCCTTGGCGCCGGACTTGGTGGCGGACTTGGGCGAGGCCGCGTCGGCCGTGGCGGCCGAGGGCTTGTCGGTGGCCGGGTGGGCGGCGGGTGTCTTGGTGCTGGACTTGGTCACTTCGGGGGCTCCTCGTGGCGATTTACCTGTTGTTCGCCACGGCTGTTGAATCTGCCGCGTCGCTTGAGGCGCGCGGATTGTAGCCACGCCTGTTGGCCTGCGGCGGCTAGTGTGACGCTCAGAGACTGAGAGGATTTCGAGCGTGACCGAGCAACGCCACAAAACGTGCTCGATCTAGACGCAAAGCGCAGCCATAGCCCGGGCTATGGCGAG
>JAYUQJ010000593.1:0-6436 GCA_043756825.1 Betaproteobacteria bacterium
CTGCCGCTGCCCTTGCCTGCGGGGGTGGAGTGTTTTGCGCTCGCCAGCACCGCCGGCGAGCCCGGCAGTGCCGGATCGATGCTGGGCGATGGCCTTGTGACGGTGGACAGCGCCCTGGGCCGGCACAAACGGCAGGCCATGGACTTGGGCCTGGACCAGGCCCATACCTGGGTCGGCCATGGCATCCACCACCTGGACCTGCTGAGCGACCCGGCGGTCTACCGGCGCCTGCTGGGCTGGCTGGCGGACTGACAGGGCCGATCGGGCGGGTCGACCGGGCGGGTCGATCGGGCGGGCCGACCGCTTCGCGACAGCCCGCTGGCGCGGGCGCGACGACAATCGCGCCATGTCAGACACCCCCACCTCCGATGGCCGCCCCGACAGCGCCCAGGCCGGCGACCTGCCCGCCGCCCATGCCCTGGTCTACCCCTGCGGTGAGCCCCCGGCGCCCGGCAGCGTGCGCGAGGTGGCGCCCGGCGTGCTGTGGATCCGCATGCCCCTGCCGTTTGCGCTGAACCACGTCAATCTGTGGGCGGTGGCCGACCAGGATGCGCAGGGCCCGGGCTGGGCCATCGTCGATACCGGCACCAAGACGCCCGAGGTGCTGGCAGCCTGGCGCCAGCTGATCGCCGACGATGGCCCGCTGGCGGCCACGCCGCAGGGCGCGCGCATCACCCGCATCTTCTGCACCCACATGCATCCCGACCATGTCGGCATGGCCGGCTGGCTCAGCCGCAAATGCCAGGTGCGCCTGTGGATGACGCGGCTGGAATACCTGACTTGCCGCACCCTGACCGCCGACACCGGCCGCGAAGCCCCCGCCGATGCGATCCACTTCTACCAGCAGGCCGGCTGGAACGAGGCGGCGCTGGACGTCTACCGCGCCCGTTTCGGCGGTTTCGGCAAGTACCTGCATGCGCTGCCGGACAGCTTCCGGCGCATCAGCGACGGCGAGACCCTCACCATCGGTGCCCACACCTGGCAGGTCGTGGTGGGGCGGGGCCATTCACCCGAGCATGCCTGCCTGGTCAGCGACAGCCTGGGCGTGATGATTTCGGGTGACCAGGTGCTGCCGCGGATCTCGTCGAATGTCAGCGTCTTTCCCACCGAGCCCGATGCCGACCCGCTGGGGGACTGGATCGCGTCGATCGACAAGCTGCGCAGCCAGCTCGGCGACCACCTGCTGGTGCTGCCGGCGCACGGCGACCCCTTCCGCGGCCTGCATGCCCGGCTCGATCGCCTGGCCGGTGGCCATGAGCGCGGCCTGCTGCGGCTGCGGCGCAGCCTGGCCGACAGCCCCAAGCGGGCGATCGATGTCTTCGGCGCGCTGTTCGCCCGGCCCATCGACGGCAAGGGCGAGCTGCTGGGCATGGCCACGGGCGAGAGCCTGGCCCACCTCAACCACCTGGTGGCCCGCGGCGAGGCGGTAGGCCAGGTGGGCGAAGACGGCGTGCGGCGCTACCGCATGCAGGCCTAGGTCGACCCGGATCATGTGCGCCTCGGGGATGCTGCGGGCGCGTTGATAGGCCAGGGCCATGGCCTCGCTGAGCGGATCGCCGGCCTTGATCAGCACCGCCAGGTCGGCGGCCTCCAGGCCGGCACGGGGCAGGCTGGGGGCGCCAAGCGGGGCCCGGTTGCCAGGCCCCGGAACCACGGGGTCGGCGCGGATTTCAGGGCTGGCCACCAGACCGAGACCGGTGCCGAAGACGGCTGCCGGCGCGCCGTCGACCGAGGCGCCGGCCGGTGTGGCCAGGGTTGCTGGCGCGCCTTCGGCCCCGCCGCCACAGGCGGCCAGGCCCAGGCCGGCGGCCAGCAGCGACAGACGCAGGCAGTGCTTGATTGGCATGATGGGGCAGGGGCGGTGCGAGGATCGGCCAGCGGGATGCCGGTTTGTAGACCAGGCCGGGCGGGCCCCAAGCCTGGAACAACGCGGCAAGGCGAGGCCTGACCTCAGCAGCGCTTGCGACCCGCTGCGCCGCCGCGCCGCCAGGGGCTGGGACATACTGCCCGCTCACGCCGAGACGCCCCTGCCATGAAGAGTGCCCTGTTCGTCGATTTCGACAATGTCTACACCCAGTTGCGGCAGTTGCAACCGGCAGCGGCCGAGCGATTTGCGCGCCAGCCCACCGAGTGGATACGCTGGTTGACCGAGTCGCTGGAAATCCCGGTCGGGCATGACCCCCAGGCGCGCCGCCGCCTGCTGGTGCGGCGCTGCTACCTCAACCCCAACTGGTACCAGACCTACCGGCACGCCTTTTTGCGGGCCGGCTTCGAGATCGTCGACTGCCCGCCGGTGACGGCCCAGGGCAAGACCAGCACCGATATCCACATGGTGCTCGACATCATCGAGCTGCTGCAGCACGAGACCCGCTACGACGAGTTCATCGTCTTCTCGGCCGACGCCGACTTCACACCGGTGCTGCGCAAGCTGCGGCGCTATGACCGGCGCACCTCGGTGCTGGCCATCGGCTTCCCGTCGGCGGCCTACCAGGCCAGCGCCGATCTGCTGATCGATGAGCGCCTGTTCGTCGAGCAGGCCCTGGGCCTGAGTGGCGACGCGCTGGACAACGCCGCGCTTGCCGACCCGCCGGGCGCACCCGGGCCGCTGCCGCCAGCCGCAGCACCCCTGCTGCCGGCCGGCCCCGCTGCCGCCGCGCCGTCGGCTGAACCGCGCAGCGCCACGCCGGCTGACCTGGCCCGCATCGCCCAGCGCATCCAGCAGTGGGTGGCGCAGTCGCCGGCGCCGCTGGCGGCCGGGCCGCTGGCACTGCGCCTGCGCCATGAATTCGCGCCGCTGCTGGACCTGTGGAACGGCCACGGCACCTTCAAGCCCTTCTACCGGTCGCTCAACCTGGCGCCGCTGGTCTGGCTCAACGGCTCGGGCGGCCGGGTGGCCGACCCGAGCCGCCATGCCCTGGACAGCCTGGCGGGCAGCGAAAGCGCCGAGGCGCATGCCGAGCGCGAGTCTCAGTGGGCCGGCCAGGAGGCGGTGCTGGAGGTGGTGCGCGAGGTCTGTGGCCTGACCGGTGCGCCGCTGCTGGCGCCAACGGTGCTGCAACAGATCCTGCTGCTGCTGCGCGACGACCTGGCCCAGCAGGATTACGAGCCGACCGAGACCGCCCGCCGCATCCGCGATCAGTACTTGCAGCGCCATGGGGTGGACCTGGCCATGCGCGACGTGGTCTTCCTGCTGCGCGGCATGCAACTCAACGGCCATGTGTTCGGGCGTGGCCAGGACGATGTGGCCACGCTGGCCCAGCGCCTGGTCAACCAGGTGTTGTTCCTGTGCGAGCGCGAGCAGATGCTGCTAGGCGAGGCCTCGGTGGCCATGATCCGCCAGTGGGTCACCGGGGACCGCAGGGCTTGACCGACACGCCAGGCCCCGGCCGCCCGGCCTGCCGGCGCATGGCGCGCGGCAGGCCGGCCTTGCTGATCCCGCAGGCGCCCCGCCGGGCCTGTCGCCTTGCGACTTGGCACGGCTCGCTCGGTGGTGCAAACATCGCCCCATGCCTGTCAACCCGCAACGCCGATGTACCTGACCCAGGGCCTGCACCGCAGCCTGCAATGCCACCCCGGCAAGCTGGCACTGCGCCCGCTGGATGGCGAGGGCGCGCCCGGTCTTGACTTTGCAGCCCTGCAGCGCCAGGTGGCCCAGCTGGCGGCGGCGCTGCAGCTTTGCGGCGTCACCGGGGGTGACCGGGTGGCGCTGCTGTCACCTCTCACGCCGGCGCTGGTGCAGCAACTGCTGGCCTGCTGGTGGCTGGGTGCGGTGGCCTGCCCGCTGAGCCCCGACTGGAGCGCTGCCGAACTGCGCCAGGCGGTGGCCGACTGCGGGCCCAGCCTGCTGGTGGTCGACCCGGCGCTGGCCCTGCGCGCCTCGCAGGCCGGTCTGGCCACGGCGCTGAACGCGGGCGGCAGCGAAATCGACAGCCTGCGCCTGGCCAGCCTGGCCGCCGCGCGCATGCCGCTGGCCGACAGCCGCACCGGCGGTGATGCGCTGGCGGCCCTGGTCCACAGCGCCGGCACCGCCGGTCCCCGGCGCCTGGTGATGATGTCGCATGCCAATCTCTGGGCTGGCGCGCTGGCCGGCCAGGCCGGGTCAAACCCGCCGGGGGACACCCTATCGCTGCTGCTGGTGCCGCCGTGGCAGGCGGCCGGGCTGGCCAACCTGGCGGCCCAACTGGTCGCTGGCGCCACCTGCCTGACCCTGGCAGCCTGCCCCCCCGAAGCCACGCTGCGGGCGATCGAGGCACAGGGCGTGAACGACATCCTGCTGCCGACCGGCCTGTTGCAGGCCTTGCTCGCGCATCCGGCTTTCGACCCGGGCCGGCTGCAGTGCCTGCGCCGCATCAGCACCGGGGCAGCAGCCTTGGCGCCGACGCTGCTGGCAGACGCCCAGGCGGCCTGGCCAGCGGCCGAACTGGTGCAGGCCTATGGCCTGACCGAGAGCGCCGCCAGCGCCTGCGTCCAGCGGCTGTGGGCGAGCCGGTCATGGCTCGGGCGCGATGCCACCAGCCAGGGCCGCTGCGGCGCGGCCGGTCGCGTCGGCCTGGCCACCGAGCTGCGCATCGTCGACCCGCAAGGCACCGACCTGCCGAGCGGCCGGGTCGGCGAGATCTTGCTGCGCGGCCCGTCGGTGATGCCGGGCTACTGGCAGCAGCCCGAAGCCACCGCCCGGGCGCTGCAGGACGGCTGGCTGCACACCGGCGATGCCGGGCGCCTGGACAGCGACGGCTTCCTGTTCGTCGTCGACCGTTTCGAGGATGTGATCATCAGTGGCGGTGAAACCGTCTACTCGGCCGAGGTCGAGGGCGTGCTGCGCCAGCTGGCCGACGTGGCTGACGTGGCCGTGGTCGGCCTGCCGCATCCGGTCTGGGGCGCGGCGGTGCATGCGGTGGTGGTTGCCCGGCCCGGCGCGTGGGCCCAGGCCGAGGCCCTGCGCCGCTATTGCCGCAGCCACCTGGCCGGCTACAAATGCCCGCGCAGCCTGTCGTTTGCCGACAGCCTGCCGCTGGCGTCTGCCGGCCAGGTGAACAAACGCCTGCTGCGTGAAACGCTGCCCCTGCAACTGGCCAAACTTCGCCAGGCTCGAAAGGACCCTGGATGATTCCGCAACTCCCGCCGGCCTGGATGGACAGCGATCTGCAGCAGCTGGCCGACACCGCCAACCGATTCTTCGACCGCGAGTGCCTGCCGCATGACGCGCGCTGGCGCGAACAGCGCCGTGCCGATCGCGATCTCTGGACCAAGGCCGGCGCCGCCGGCCTGCTGTGCGCCAGCATCCCCGAGCAGTACGGTGGCGGCGGCGGCCATTTCGGCCATGAGGTGGTGCTGACCCAGGCGCATGCCTACAAGATGGCCGGCGGTTTCTCCAACAGCGTGCATTCGGGCATCGTGGCCCACTACATCCTGCGTTATGGCACCGAGGCCCAGAAGCAGCGCTGGCTGCCGAAAATGGCCAGCGGCGAGCTGGTGGCCGCGATCGCGATGACCGAGCCCGGCGCCGGCACCGATCTGCAGGCCATCCGCACCAGCGCCCGGCGTGATGGCGACCATTACGTGGTCAACGGCGCCAAGACCTTCATCACCAATGGCTACCACGCCAACCTGGTGTGCATCGTGGCGCGCACCGGCACAGAGCAGGGCGGCTTGGGGCTCAGCCTGGTGATGGCCGAGACCGATGGCCTGGCCGGCTACCGGCGCGGCAAGCTGCTGGACAAGGTGGGCCAGCACACCATCGACACCGCCGAACTTTTTTTCGACGACATGCGCGTGCCCTGCCACCTGTTGCTGGGCAGCGAGGAGGGCCGCGGCTTCGTGCAGCTGATGGAGCAGCTGCCGCGCGAGCGTCTGATCATCGGCGTGGGCGGGGTGGCCACGATGCAGCGCGCCATCGACGAGACCCTGGCCTATGTGCAGCAGCGCCAGGTCTTCGGCAAGCCGCTGATGGCGATGCAGAACACCCGCTTCAAGCTGGCCGAATGCCAGACCAAGCTGACAATAGCGCGCAGCTTTGTCGACGACTGCATCGTGCGCTCGCTCAACGACACGCTCGACCTGGCCACCGCAGCAATGAGCAAATGGTGGGTCAGCGAGATGGTCGGTCAGGTGGTCGATGAATGCCTGCAGCTGCACGGGGGCTATGGCTACATGAACGATTACCCGATCGCCCGCTTGTATGCCGACACCCGGGTCGGCCGGATTTACGGCGGCAGCAACGAGGTGATGAAGGAATTGATCGCCCGGTCCATGGAAAACCCCCGGCCGGGCCGCTGAGAGACTGAGAGTTTTTCGATCATGCCCGCTCACCACCCCAAAACGCACCCGCTCGTCGTTGCAAATGCTTGCCATAGCCCGGGCTATGGCTGCGCTTTGCGTCTAGATCGAGCACGTTTTGTGGCGTTGCTCGGTCACGCTCGAAATCCTCTCAGTCTCT
>JAYUQJ010000594.1:0-6417 GCA_043756825.1 Betaproteobacteria bacterium
CCGGCCGAGCTGGGAGCGCGCGGCCGAGATGGCGCGGCAACTGCACCGGCGCGGCGTGCTGACCAAGTTGCGGCAGTCGGCGGGGCAGGATGTGGATGCCGGGTGTGGGCAGTTGCGGGCGCGGTCTGGCGCCGGTGGCTCTTCCAGGCGGATCGAGATTCGGGCTTCGGCGGTCTGAGTTCCCGAGGGATACAGCGCTATTGGCGTCACACCACAGGCGCGCGGGCTCTTCGGCGCGCCGTGCCTCGGGCCCTCGTTTTGGGTGACGACGGCGCCGATGCTGCGCCATCAATGTGGGCGACGACGGCGGGACCCAGGGCCGTGCCCAATGGCAGCGCGCGCCCTGCACACGACGCGGTTTCCCTTCCCACTTTCTCAACCCGCCCCATACCGGCGCTCGGCGAGACGTTCAACATCCGCTACGCCGCCACTCAGGCTTCAACTCAAGCACGACGGCACGGGCCGCTTCGTTTCGCACGACGGCCGGTTCAAACTGCAGTTTGGACTGGACGACCGTGGCGACCCGCAACTCGTCTGCCTGACCTTGCCGGCGCCGCTGGTCTGAAGAATTAGCGATCCTTAGCGACGCTTCATCCAGGCATAGGGACTTCATGGCCTGCTGAGAACGACATTGCCATCCAGGCCCACACGACACCAAGGGGGTGTGGCCTGAAAGGCCCGCCAAGCCGGTGGCAGTCAAATCTCAACAGGAGAAATCCATGCTTTCCCACGACGAAGTTCCCGCGCTGAGCCAGGGCCAGGAGCGCCCGTGTTCGGCCCCGAAGGCCCCGATCGCCCAACTGGCACTGGCGCTGTTTGACGAGATCGAGTGCGGCCTGATCGTTTGCGACGAACAAGGCGGCATCCAGTTCGCCAACCATGCGGCGCAGCAGGAAATGGCGTCCAAGCGCCTGCTGCTGAGCTCTGGCAATACGCTGCGCAGCACGGTGGGCAGCGAGGTTGACTGCGCGCTGCGCCAGGCCGCACAGCGCGGCCGCCGCTGCCTGGTGCGCCTGACGCAAGCCAGCGACCAGTTGATGGTCTCGGTGCTGCCTTTCCAACCACCGGGCGCCAACTTGCGACTGGCGCTGGTGATCCTGGGCCGGCGTCACCCCTGTTCCGACCTCGGCCTGGAGATGCTGGGCAGCAGCTACGGTCTGACGGGGGCCGAACGCCGCGTGCTCGGCGCCCTGGTGCGCCAGGCCACGCCGCGCGAGATCGCCTCAGAGCACGCTGTGAAATTGAGCACGGTGCGCACCCACATCTGTGCGATCCGGGCCAAGTTCGGCACCCGCAGCATTGAAGGCCTGCTGCTGCGCGTCGCACAGGTGCCGCCGGTGGCCAGTGCGCTGCGCCTGGTCGGTGTGTCGTGCGCTTCCGCCCACGCAGCACCGTTGCAGGCGGCAGCTTGAGTCTGCGCCTGCACTCAAAGCCCAAACAGTGAACTCACAGGAGAGAACATCATGACGAAAGCATCGAAGAAGTTTGCCCGTCACACGCCGCTGCTGCATGGCCTTGCCGGGTTTGCCGGTATGGCCGTCGGCTGTGCCGTGCTGGCCAGTGTCACGGTCTTGTTCGGCCAGGCTTCCAGCATGCCCTGGCTGAGCGAGACCCCGTCCAATGTGGCCGCCATGAAACGCTGCGATGCCGTGGTGGGTTCGGCTGGCCGCCGCGCCTGCGCCGAAACCGTGGTGTCCACGGTGCTGGCACCCGACTCGGCCACGCGGGTTGCCAGGAGCGAGCCCGCGCTTCAGGCCAATCATTGACAGTCAGCCCGCGTGATGCACAGCTCGCTGCCTCTGTTCAATATCTGCCCGCACCACAGGGCGCTGCGAGCGCCGCCTCCAGCGCTGAAACCAGTTGCGTCTCTTCGATGTGCCGGCCGTATGACATCCACCGCTGCTGCTCGGCAGCCGGGAACGTGCGGCCCATCAATCGCAGGGCCTCTTCACGCGCCCGCGACGCCGGGCGGTCGCGTGGGCCCTGGGTTCTGGCGTGAAATTCGTCCATTGAGCCCAGGACCTGTGCGGCGACCTGATGTTCTCCGCTTGCCGCAGCGAGCCAGGCAAAGATGTCGCCGCGATGAAAGAAGAGGCCGCAGCTGCGCAACGCCCCAACCACTTCTGGCACCGACGCACAGGCAATCTCCAGCCGGCCCGCAGCTGTTCGTGCTGCCAGCAGCGCCGCCAGTGCCTCGGCCCGCGGCAAGCCGTCATGCGGGCCAGGGGGAATGCGGCCCAGCAGTTCAAGCAGGCCGCTTTCGGCAACCTCGGGTTGGCCAGCCTGCAGCTGAATCCACGCCCGGTCTGACAGCAGGTTGTAGCAATAGCGCCGGTAGCCGTAGCGTTCGGCAATGTTCAGCGCTTCCTGGGTGAACCCGAGGCCTTGCTCGAAGCGCCCGCGCGCGTCGGCCAGCAGGCCATCCAGGCGCAGGCGACGCATCACGTCGGCGGCGGGGCTCTGCGATGACTCAAGCGCCTGCGCGCGCGCCAGCGCCTGCTCGGCAGCATCCAGGTCGTCCAGTGCCAAGTGCGCCTCGGCAAGCTGCCGCCGGCAAGCGTGCACGCGGCGAACTCGGCCCAGCTGCTCAAACATGCCTTCCGCCCGCGCCAGCACTTCGACGCAGCGCCGAAACGGCAGCCGCCCGTCCTTGCCAACACGGCCCACCCACTGCCAGTACTGCGCCGCAAGGCCGGGTTCGGTGTCGGCAGTGACGAAGGGCTCGACACTCAAAAGGTTCTGCAGCACTTCGGGCACCAGGCCCGAAGTGGCCAGCACGACGGCAGAGTCGGTGGACAGGGACAAAGCGACAGCGCCTTCACCGGGGGTGATGACGGCGTAGGCCAAGGCGGCGCGGATATTGGCCACTTCGTCAAGCTGTCGGTCCGAGTCACGCTCTTTCACGGCTTGCTTGAGCACCGCACGCATCGCATGGGCATGGCGTTGCTGAACGTTCTGGGTTTCATCCAGTGCGTGCAACTGCTCAAGCGCGTACTCACGCATCGTCTCCAGCATCCGGTAGCGCGGACGTGCGGCTTGGCGAGCCACCACCAGCAAAGAACGGTCGAGCAGGATGTCCAGTTGCTCCAGCAGCCAGACTTCATCCTCCTGCGGCGTGTCGGCAGCGACGCGCAATGCTGTGTCCACGCAGAAACCGCCATGGAAGATGCCCAGGCGCCGAAGCACCCGCTGCGTCTCGGCAGGCAAGAGCTTGAAGCTCCAGTCGAGGGCCGCACGCAGGGTCTGGTGGCGACGCATGGGTGCGCGCACGCCGCCGCCCAGCATTCGAAGGCGTTCGCCGAGCCGCGCACGCACACCCGCCAGGCCCAACAGCGGCACGCGCGCTGCCGCCAGCTCGATGGCCAGCGCGATGCCGTCCAGCTGGCGGCAGATGTCGACGATGGCGCCCAGGTCTTCAGCCTGTGGCGCAAATTCTGATTGCAGCGCCCGCACGCGCTCTATGAACAGCTGCACCGCGCCGTGCTCGAGTGCGGTCGCCAGTTCCTGGTCAGCGGGCACACTCAGGGGGCCGAGTCGATAGACCTGTTCGCCCTCCACATGCAGCGGCTCCTGGCTCGTGACGAGGATGCGCAGCCCGGGTGAGTCGCGCGCCAGTGCGCGCACCAGCGGCGCGACGCCGCTCAGCAGATGCTCGCAGTTGTCCAGCACCAGAATGAACTCGCTGCTTTGGGTGACGCGCACCAGTTCCTTCAAGGCCGCCGCCTGGCCGGGCAGGGCCAGGCCCAAGGTCTGCGCCACCACGGCAGGCACGAGCGCAGGGTCGCGCGTGACGGCAAGCTCCACGATCCATGCGCCGCCCTGGAAACGGGGCGACAGGCGCTGCGCAATGATGCTGGCAACGCTGGTCTTGCCAATGCCACCGGCCCCGCACAAGGTCACCAGCGACGAGCGGTTCAGGGCTGCACAGACAGCCTCGATGTCGGCCTCGCGCCCGAACAGCGCCGGCATCGCGGCCGGCACATTGCCGCGCTTGAGGCCAGGCTGGCGGTCCAGCAGCGGCTCCTGCGCCCGCGCTGTGAACTGGTAGCCCCGGCCCGTTACCGTGGTAATGGTGCCCGGCTCCAGCAGCTTGCGCAGCGTCGAGATCTGCACGGTCAGGTTGTTGTCTTCAACCACCGTGCCGGGCCAGACAAGCTGGAACAGTTCGTCCTTGCTCACCAGCCGCTCGCGCCGGGCGGCAAGCGCCAGCATCACATCAAAGGCGCGAGCGCCCAAGTTCATCGGCAGGCCGTCAGCCAGCAACAGGCGTTCGGCCGGACGCAACTCGAAGCGGCCGAAGACTAGGCGTTCCATGCTTGAGGTTTTACTTCAGCGTCACGGTCAGGTGGTCGAAGGAGCGGAAGTAGAAGTTCTCGAACCAGGGGGGTTGGGCGCCAGACTGCAGGCGCAGGCCGGGCATGTTTGCCACGAGCCTGCTGATGGCCGGCTCGGTGATCAGCTTTTCCAAGTCTCGCCCCATGCATTCGTGCGTGCCGTGGCCCAGGCCCAGGTGAGGCTGGGGGTAACTGCGATTGGGGTTGAACTCGTCGGCGTCGGCTCCGTAGATCCGTTCGTCGCGGTTGGCCGAGGCCAGTACGCCGAAGACGCTGGCACCTTTCGGAATCAGCACACCGTTCATGACGATGTCCTGTTTGGCGAATCGATCAACCACTGACAGAGCGTGCTCGAAACGGCGCATTTCCTTCAAAAAAGCGGGCAAGGTTCCAGGGTCAGCCTTGACGATGTTCCAGCCGGCGGCGCGGTCCAGCAGCAAGCGGCGAATGCCGGTGGCCAGCAGGAACTCAACCGACATGTAGCCCGCCACGGTGAGGTTGACGAGTGTCGTCACCGCAGACAGCAGGCTGAAGGGGCCGCCGCGCCAGTCCACCTCCCGTGCCAGGTGCGCCAGGAAGCTGCCCCCGTAGCCGTAGATGGGCACAAGCGCCTTCGCCAGCATCCACGCCAGTCGGACTGCGAGTTCCAGCCCAGCCATCGTGCCGTCCAAGCGCTGGAGATCGTCGAGGGTGTGATCGTGATGCTTCATCACCGTGCGCGCCAGCGCGTCGAGCTTCAGGCGTTCTTTGGCATCAATGCCCTTGCCACCGAGGATGTCGAAGTAGACGTCGCGCGGCACCGCCCTGGCGAAGTCGTCCACAAGGTCGAAACAGGGCCGCGTGCCAACCGCCGTGAGCGCCCTATCGATTGAGCGCGTCACCGACTGTGCCGTGCCGCCTGCCGCAGCCCGCCACGCTTTGTCCACCAGCTTGCGCACATGAGTGTGCTCCGGCACATCCAGCGTGAACAAGCCACGCGGGCCCTTGCTGTCCAATTGCGCTGCGCTGAAGCTCTGGCTGTTCGTGCACACACACGCCACATCGTCGTAGCCGAACACGAACCAACCGTCGTAGAGCGGCGAGTAGTGCACCCGTTCGCTGGCCCGGAAGGCGGCGTAGACCGGATAGGGATTGGCCTGGAAGTCGCGCCGCCGCGGGTCGAAGCGCAGGTTCTGCAGCGAAGCAACACGCACCCCGCCCCGGCCTGCATTCGACGCCACGGGCGGCGCGCCAACACTGGCCCGCGCAATCACCAGCAGATCATCTTCCGACAATACAGCGCCGATGTCCTTGAGCGCCGCCTGCAAGCTGCTCAGGGCAGAGGCCAAGATCTCCTGCTGACTTGGGGGCGCCGTCGCAGGCGCAGCCGGCGCCAGCGCCTGCGGATCAGCCGTCGCAAAATCATCCAGCTGACGCAGCGCGCTCAACCCCGGCATGAACAGGTACAGGCTGCCCCTGGTGTGCACGAACTGCGGCAGCCGAACCCTCAAGGCCTGCCCGGTCGGCACGGGAATCTCAAACTCGTCGTACTCACTCCTCGGCGTGCCGACGATCGGGTCCCGCGTGCCACGCAGCCCTGCGGCGAAGCGGTCACCATTGATCCACTGGCGCTGGATGAATTCGAACTGCCGCTCCAGGTCGGCACAGATGAACATGCCGAACAGGCCCACCTCCACACGCTGGCCCTGGGCGTCCTTGATCTCGTAGTGCATGCCTCTGCGCATCAGCCGCCTGGCGTAGCGGGCGCCAGCGACGCGGGCGGTGCGTGGGTTGCTGCGCCGGATGTGCGCGCCCACCGGGCAGCGTTCACCGGCATGGTCCATCAAAGTGCCGGGGTATTCATAGGAAGGCGCGTAGTCGAAGTCGTTACGCTTGATCTCGTCGGGGTCTGTCGATTGGGTGTCGGGGTGCAGGCTCAACGGCGCGCCTTCAAACCAGCGCCCCATCAGCTTCGCCGCGAGCCATATAAAGCAGACTTTCAGGCGCGCCGCTTCGGCCTTCAGGGTGTCGTCGAAGCTTGTCGTGTCCTGCGCCAACACACGAATCGCGCAGAAGCTGCCGTTGGTGGCCAGCGCAGCCGGCA
>JAYUQJ010000595.1:0-6405 GCA_043756825.1 Betaproteobacteria bacterium
GCCCGGCCCGCCGGAGCTCACCGCAGCGGCCGCACCGACACCCGCTGCCCCCGGGCCCCTGGAGGCGCTGCGCCACTGCCCGGCCTTCTTGCACTCGCCCTTGCCCTGCTGGGTCTACGACGTGGCCACCCGAGCCTTTCTGGAAGTCAACCCGGCGGCCGAACGCGTCTACGGCTACAGCCGCCATCAGTTTCTGGGCATGCACCTGGCCGACATCCGCCGGCCCAGCGAGGCCGCCCGCCTGGACGCCTACCTGGATGCCTGCAGCAGCACCAATGCGCCACCGCCGCCGCGTCACTGGGTGCACCGCACGCGCAGCGGCGAGGACATCGCGGTCACGGTCGAGGCGGTCGATTTCCCCTGCGGCGAGCACGGCGCCCGCATGGTCTTTGTCACCGACATCACTGCCCAGCGCGCCAGCGCGGTGGAGAACAAGCTGCTCTACCAATGCCTGGAGAGCGCCGGCGACATGATCGTGGTCACCAGCGCCGACCGCGACGCCCAGGGCAAGCACCCCATCCTGTATGTCAACCAGGCCTTCGAACAACGCACCGGCCATGCCCGGTCCGAGGTGCTGGGGCAGGACCCCAGCCTGCTGCAGGGCCCGGGCACCGACCGCCGCACGCTCGAACGTATCCACCAGGCCTTGGCCACTTGGCAACCGGTGACGGTGGAGCTGCTCAACTACACCCGCAGTGGCCAGCCCTTCTGGGTCGAATTGAGCCTCACCCCGGTGGCCGACGAGCGCGGCTGGTACCACTACTGGTTTGCGGTGGAGCGCGACATCAGTGCGCGCAAGGCCACCGAGCGCAGCCTGCGCGACCAGAACGCCGTGCTCGAGCAGCATGTGGCCGAGCGCACCCGGGCGCTGCAGCACACGGTGCACGAGCTCGAGGCCTTCAACCACGCCGTCTCGCATGATCTTCAGAACCCGCTCAACGGGGTGCGCGGCTTCGCCGAGATCCTGCTGATGCGGCAAGGCGCCGTCTTGCCGGCCGACGCGATCCGCATGCTCGGGCTGATCAAACGCAGCGCCGACCAGATGCACCACATCGTCGAGCAGCTGCTGCTGCTCAGCCGCATCAGCCGGATGCAGCCGCGGCCGGTGCAAATAGCCCCGGCGGCGCTGTGCCGCGCCCTGCTCGACGAGATCGTCGCCCAGCCGGGCGCGCCAGCGCCGCCGCAAAGCCTTGACACCAGCGCCTGCGCCGGGCTGCAGGCCGACCTGCCGCTGCTGCGCTGCGTGTTGCAGCCCCTGCTCGACAACGCCTGCAAGTTCAGCGGCGCGGCGCCGGCCGTGATCCGGGTCAGCACCCGGCCGGTGGCGGGCGGCGTGGTGCTGAGCGTGGCCGACCAGGGCCTGGGCTTCGCAGCGGCCGACGCGCGGGCGCTGTTCAACCCTTTCTGCCGGCTGGCTGGGGCCCGGGGCCTGCCCGGCCTGGGCACCGGCCTGGCCCAGGCCGCGCGCGCCGCCCAGCGCCTGGACGGCTGGCTGTGGGCCGACGCGCGCCCCGGCCAGGGCGCCTGCTTCCACCTCTACCTGCCCCAGGCGGCAGCCTCCGCCGGCCCCGGCGAATCGCCTGCGTTTGAGCCGGACCATGCAGCCTGACCCAGGCCACCCGCCGGCCGCGCCGCTGCGCAGCGTCGTCGTCATCGACGATTCGGAGATCGATGTCGAACTGCTGCGGCTGCGCCTGCACGACCATTACCCCGGCCTGCAGGCGGTGCATTGGCTGCGCGACGAGGCCCTGGCGGTGGGCCAGGTGGTCGACCAAGTGGCCGCGCTGACGCCCGACCTGGTGATCAGCGATTACCACATCCCCGGCTACGATTTGCTGGCCACGCTGCGGGCCTTGCGCCAGCGCTGGCCCATGCTGCCGCTGCTGGTGATGTCGGGGCTGGTGGGCGAAGAGGCGGCGGTGCAGGTGCTCAAGGCCGGCGCCAACGACTTCCTGCCCAAGTCCCGCAGCGAGCGCCTGCCGCTGGTGATCAATCGCGAGCTGGCCGAGGCCCAGGCCAGCCAGACCCGGGCCGGGCTGCAGGCCGAGCTGGAGCTGCAGCGCCAGATCAACCAGGCCTTGTTCGACCAGGTGCCGGCGGGCCTGTGGATCCTGTCGCCGGACGGCGTGACCGCGCGCAGCAACCCGCATGGCCAGCAACTGCTGGGCGGCCCGCCGCAACCCGACCCGACCGGCTTGTCGCCGCTGCAGGGCTGGTGGGCCGACAACGGCCAGGCGATCGCGCCCGCCGATTGGCCCGGGCCGCAGGCCCTGGCCCGGGGCCAGCCGGTGGCGCCCCGGCTGCTGCGCCTGCGCAGCCAGCGCGGCGAACTGCGCCACATCAGCTGCGGCGCGGCGCCCTTGACCGCGCCCGACGGCAGGCGCCTGGGCGCGGTGGTCACCGCGATCGACCTGAGCGCCGAGTTGGCCCTGCAGGTTCGCCTGCGCGACACCGAGGCACGCCTGCGCAGCCTGTCGCTGAACCAGAATGCACTGCATGAACGCCAGATGGCCCGGGTGGCGCGCGACCTGCACGACCACCTGGGCCAGGTGCTGTCGCTGCTGAAACTGCACCTGGGATCGGCCGCGCGCGCCGACCTGCCGCCGGCCCGCCGCACGCTGGAGATCGACGAGGCCCTGCCGCTGGTAGACCTGGCACTGCGCCGGCTGCGCGAGGTCTGCAGCGACCTGGCACCCAGCGAACTGGCCGACTTCGGCCTGGCGCCGGCGCTGGCCTCACTGTGCAGCGCGGCCACCCGCGCCAGCGGCCTGGCGGTGCAGTCCCGTGTAGACGGCACGCCCCGGCCGCTGGCCTCGGCGCTGCAGCTGGGCCTGTTCCGGGTGGCCCAGGCGGCGCTGACCAATGCGCTGCGCCATGCCGGCGCAGCGGCGGTGCAGCTCAGCCTGCAGTGGCAGGACGACGCGCTGGTCCTGCAGGTCAGCGACGACGGCTGCGGCTTCGACCTGCAGGCCGCGAAGGCACCCAGCCAGCAGGGCCTGCGCGGCATGCGCGAGCGCATGGAGCTGCTGGGCGGCAACCTGCAGGTTGAAGCGCTGCCCGGCCAGGGCACCCGGGTGCGCGCCAGCGTGCCAGTGCCGGCGGCGGCCGGGGCGGGCCAGGCATGAATCCCGCAACGCAGAGGGTGGTGCCGTGAGCGCAGGGCGCCCCGACCTGCCACCCGCCGGCGCCACGCTGCGGGTGCTGCTGGTCGATGACCACGCCCTGTTCCGCGCTGGCGTGCGCAGCCTGATCGAGCGCGATCTGGGCGCCCACATCACCGCCGAATGCGACAACGGCGCCCAGGCCCTGCAGGCGATCGCCGAGGACGAGCCCGACATCGCGATGCTCGACATCAGCCTGCGCGACGAGGACGGCATCGAACTGGCGCGCCGCATCACCGCCGACTTTGCCGGCCGGGTGCGCTGCATCATGTTGTCGATGCACCTGAGCACCGAATACGTGCTGCGCGCCTTTGCCGCCGGCGCCAAGGGCTATGTGGTCAAGGACGCCGGCCCGGCCGAGCTGACCAGCGCGCTGCTGGCGGTGCGGGCCGGGCAGCGCTATGTCAGCCCCAGCGCCTCGGGCGCGCTGGTGGACAGCCTCAGCGGCGACACCGGCGCGCTGCACCAGGGGCTGTCACCGCGCCAGCTGCAGGTGCTGTGCCTGGTGGCCCGTGGCCTGAGCACCAAGCTGATCGCGCGCGAGCTAGCGCTCAGCACCAAGACGGTGGATGCCCACCGCTACCAGGTCAGCCAGCGTCTGGGCGTGCACGACGTGGCCGGCATGGTGCGCTATGCGATCCGCCATGGCCTGGTGGGCAGCCATGGCTGACATCGTGGCCAGCACCGCAGCCACCACGCTGCGGCGCCAGCTGGCCGGGCTGGCCCTGGCGCTGATCGGCCTGTCCGGGCTGCTGCTGGTGCTGATACTGGCCCAGCAAAGCAGGCAAGCTCTCGAGACCGGCCGGCACCTGAACGCCTCGCTGGCGCAGGTGGTCGAGGCCCAGGCCGCCAGCGCGGTGCAGGCGGTCGACCAGCGCCTGCAGTTGACGGCGCAGGCCCTGGCCCTGCTGGAGGCCGGCGGCCGGGCGGACGAGGGCGCGGTGCGCCAACTGCTGCGCGAGCAGACGGCGGCGCTGCCCTTCGTGCGCGCGATCTGGCTGCTGGATGCGCAGGGACAGGTGCTGCATGCGCCCGAGGCCAGCGCGGTCGGCCTGCAGCTCGCCGACCGTGAGTTCTTCCAGGCCTACCTGCACGCGCCGCAGACCGGCTTTCACCTCGGCACCCCGGTGCGCAGCCGCGCCACCGGCCAGTGGCGGATCAACGCCGCGCGGCCGCTGCGCAGCCCCGGCGGGGCCTTGACGGGCGTGCTGGTGGCGGGGCTGGATCCGCCCTACTTCGACCGGCTGTGGCAGACGCTGAACCTGGGTGCCGACAGTGCCGTGGCGCTGCTGCGCCGCGACGGTGTGCTGCTGATGCGCAGCCCCATGCTCGACAACGCCATGGGCCAGAACTTTGCCGGCAGCGCCCTGTTCAGCCAGCACCTGGCCGCCCAGCCCACGGGCAGCTACGACGGCCCCAGCCCGGTCGATGGCCGGCCGCGGCTGAACGCCTACCGCAGCCTGGCCGAGCCCAGCGGCCTGCTGGTGCTGGTGGCCCGCAGCACCGACAGCGTGTTGGCCGCCTGGCGCCAGCAGGCGCAACTGGCCGGCTTGATCTGGGCCGTGGCTGCGGCCCTGGTCGGCCTGCTGTTCGCGGCGCTGGACCGGGCCTGGCAGCAGCGCCTGCAGGCCGACGCCAGGGCGCGCGAACTGGCCGAGCGGCTGACCCTGGCCACCGATGCCGCTGCGATCGGCGTCTGGGACTGGAACCTGCAGGACAAACGCTGGCAGGCCAGCCCGACCTGGTACACCATGTTGGGCCACAGCGCCGAGACCGGGCCGCGGGACCGCCAGCACGTGCTCGACACCGTGCACCCCGACGACCGCGCCCGGGTGGCCGGGCAGATCCAGGCGGTGCTGGACGGCGCTGATGCACCCTATGGCTATGAAGCCCGCATGCGGCATGCCGACGGGACCCTGCGCTGGGTGCAGGTGGCCGGCCGGGTAGTGGCGCGCGACGCCGCTGGCAAGCCCGCCCGCCTGCTGGGCACGCGCATCGACATCACCGAGCGACAGCAACTGCTGCAGGCGCTGCAGAACGGTGAAGCGCGCTTTCGCGCCCTGTTCGAGCAGGCGGCGGTGGGCGTGGCCCATGTCAACCTGGACGGCGCATTCAGCCTGGTCAACCAGCGCTTCGCCGACATCACCGGCCGCAGCCTGGCCGGGCTGCAGGCCTGCAGCTTCCAGCAGATCACCCACCCTGAAGACCTGGACGCTGACCTGGACCGGGTGCGCCGCCTGCTGGCCGGCGAGATCGGCACCTACTCGATGGAAAAGCGCTACCTGCGCCCCGATGGGGGCCAGGTCTGGGTGCTGCTGACGGTCTCGCTGGTGCATGACAGCGCGGATGCGCCCCTGCACTTCGTCTCGGTGGTGCAGGACATCGACGCGCGCAAGCAGGCCGAGCGGGCGCAGGCCGCGCAACTGGCCGAACTGCAGCGCTGGCAAGCGGCGATGATGGACCGGGAGCTGCGCATCGTGGAAATCAAGCGCGAGCTCAACGCCGTGCTGGCCGTCGCCGGCCAGCCCGCGCGCTACCCCAGCGTCGAGCCCTCCCCCTGACCCCCCCATGAGCCCAGCCCCGACGATCCCGACCGAACCCGTAGGCAGCGTCCCGCGCCCGCCCACGCTGGTGCAGGCCATTCGCGACGCTGACGCCGGCGAGGCCTTCATCGCTGACCTGCTGGCCGAGCACGAGCGAGAGCTGCGCAGCTGCCTGGCGCTGGGCGCGCACACCGTGCAGGTCGACTTCACCGAGGGCAGGCTGGCCTGCAAGATCGACCCCGGCGGTGGCCTGCTCACCCGCTTCATCGAGCTCAACAATATGGCACTCGACCGCTTCAGCGACAGCGAGCGCCAACGCATCGGCATCCACACTTGCCCTGGCGGCGACCGCGACTCGACGCACAGCGCCGATGTCGACTACGCCCAGCTCCTGCCCAGCCTGTTCGAGCTCAATGCCGGCCGCTTCTTCATTGAACTGGCGCACGAGCCCGACCGGCCGCGCGTGCTGCAGATGATCGGCCGCTGGCTCAAGCCGGGCCAGCGCGCCTATGTCGGCGTGATCGACGTCCTGGACCCGCGGATCGAGACGCCGCAGCAGGTGCGCGACCGCGTGCTGGAAGCGGCCCGCAACATCCGGCCCGACAGCGCCCGGTGACAGGCCCCGGTCGGCTCGAAGATGACCCGCTCGGGCTGATGAGCTGCGGCCCAGCTGACCAGCAATCCATGGCCGCAGGCGTCAT
>JAYUQJ010000596.1:0-6397 GCA_043756825.1 Betaproteobacteria bacterium
GTCGGCCTCGGCGGTGAGGCGCTGCAGCGTGGCCAGCTCGTCGTCGCCCAGCGTGGCCGCCAGGTCGGTGGCGGTGGTCACGCCGGCGCGCACGCACAGGCGGGCAAAAGCCCGGATGCCGGCCTCGTCGCCGCTGAGAAAGCTTCGGTTCAGGCCGACAGGGCCGAAGGCCGGGCCCATCGCCTCGGGGCCTTTGAGCTCCCCGGTGGGCAGGCCGTCGGCACCCAGCGGGATGCCGGGGTGCGCGACACCGCTGCGCTGCAGGCCGGCCAGGCCCAGCAGGGCGGTGTTGACATTCAGGATGTGGCCGCTGGCGTGCATCACGCCGACCGGCCGATCAAGGCTGACACGGTCCAGGTCGGCGCGGCTGCAGCGCTGGGCGCCGAAGTAGATCGGATCAAAACCCCAACCCACCACCGGGCCGTCGGGCCGGGCGGCGGCGGCCTGTGCCAGCGCGGCCACCACCGCGTCCAGGGTCTTCAGGCCGGGCCAGACCCGGCCGGCCGGGTCGGTGGCGTCGAACCAGCCGCAGTAGACATAGCGCCACAGCGTGCCGGCCATCAGGTGGCTGTGGCCTTCGACCAGGCCGGGCATCAGCACCTGCTTGGCAAAGCGCTCATCCAGGGTGTACGGGCCCCAGCCGGCCAGGTCGGCCAGGCTGCCCACGCCCAGGATGCGGCCGCTGCGCACCGCCACATGGGTGGCGCGCGGGCGCGCCGGGTGCATGGTCAGGATGCTGCGGGCGGCGAAGACGGTGGTGTCGGTCATGGGGGCACGGGGATGAAGGGTCAGGCGCTGATCGCGTCGCGCAGCTTGCCGACGATCTGGTCGATGTGGTGGCGTTCGGCGATGAAGGCCGGCGCGAGGATCAGCGAATCGCCGGTGCTCTTCAGGTGCAGGCCCTGGTCGTAGAGCTTCTTCTGCAGCTCGTGGCCGCGCGCGCCGGGCCCGCCCACCGCGGCCACTTCCACCGCCGCCATCATGCCGATGCTGCGGATGTCCACCACCCCCGGCGCGTCGGCCAGCGAATGCACCGCGTCGATGAAGTAGGGGCTCATCGCGGCGGCCCGGGGGATCAGCTGCTCGTCGCGGAAGAGGTCCATCATCGCCAGCCCCGCTGCGCAGGCCGCCGGATGGGCCGAGTAGGTGTAGCCGTGGAAGAACTCGATGCCCTGCTTGGGGCCGGCCTCGGTGATGGTGTCGTAGATATCCTGCCGGGCGGCCAGCGCGCCCATCGGCTGGGCACCGTTGGTGATGGCCTTGGCCATGGTCAGCAGGTCGGGTGTCACGCCGAAGGCCTGGGCACCGAAGTTGGCGCCCATGCGGCCCCAGCCGGTGATCACCTCGTCGAACACCAGCAGGATGCCGTGCTCGTCGCAGATCTGGCGCAGGCGGTTCAGGTAGCCCTGGGGCGGCGGCAGGCAGCCGAAGCTGCCGGCGGTGGGCTCCACAAAGCAGGCCGCGATGTTCTCGCCGCCGTACAGATTGCACAGGCGCTGCAGGTCGTCGGCCAGGTCGGCGCCGTGCTCGGGCTGGCCCCGGACGAACTTGTTCTGCGGCAGCGCGGTATGGCGCATGTGGTACACGCCGGCCAGCCCCGGGCCGAAGGCGCGCCGGTTGTTGACCATGCCGGCCAGCGCCACCCCGCCCATGTTGACGCCGTGGTAGGCCCGCTCGCGCGAGACGAACAACTGGCGCTGCGCCTGGCCGCGCACCCGGTGGTACATCAGCGCGGTCTTCATCGCGGTGTCCACCGCCTCTGACCCGGAGTTGACGAAGAACACCCGGTTCAGGCCGGCGGGCGTGTACTCCACCACCCGGTTGGCCAGCTCGAAGGCCTTGGGGTGGGCGCGCAGGAAGGGGGCGGTGAAGTCCAGCGTCTGCAGTTGTTGATAGACGGCCTCGGCGATCTCGCGCCGGCAATGCCCGGCGGCCACGCAGAACAGGCCCGAGGACGCGTCGATGACCTGCCGGCCTTCGGGCGTGTAGAAGTACATGCCTTCGGCGCGGGCGAACAGCTTGGGCTCGGCCTTGAACTCCTTGTTGGGGGAGAAAGGCATCCAGTAGGGCTGGCGCGCGGCGGCACGGTCGGTGACGGCTTGGGTGGCGGCCGGGGTGGCGGCCATACTGGCTTGCGGTTCGGCGTGGCCCATGAGGGTGTCTCCGGCAATGGGGTGTGGGGGCGCGGGGCAGATCCCGGGGCACTGGCCATCTTGCGTGCAAGCCGGCGCTGTGCCAAGCGGGATGGCCTGGGGTTTTCGCGCACTGCCGGCGTCTTCGGCCGCACTGGCACCACCGGTTCACCGGCGCTGGCACCTTGTCCAAGGGGTGGCCGGTGGAAGCCCCTCACTGCGGGCGGCCAGGGCGCGCTTCATGCTCGCTGCAACGTGGCGGCCTCCGGTCGCTGCCATCGTCGAGGAGCCCTGACCATGATCCATCCTGACCGCCGCCAGACCCTGCAGGCGGGTGCCTTCAGCCTGTTCGGCCTGCCGCTGGCCACGCTGGCCCGGTCCGCCAAGGGCGGGGTGCTGGTGATCGGCACCACCCAGAAGCCGCGCCACCTCAACAGCGCGGTGCAGAGCGGCATCGCCACGATGATGCCGGCGGCTCAGCTGCCACCTCGCTGACGCCGATCATCCCCAAGCACCTGTTCGGCGACGGGGTCGATCCCAAGGTGCACCCGCGCAATGCCAGTCCGGTGGGCTCGGGCCCGTTCAAGCTGGTGGAATTCAAACCGGGCGAGCACATCGTGCTGGAGCGCTTCGACCGTTTCTTCCTGAAAGACCTGCCCAGGCTCGACCGCATCATCATCCGCGAGTTCAAGAACCCGTCCAGCCTGCTGCTGGCCTTCGAGCGCGGCGAGATCGATGTGCACCAGGGCATGGGCGACCCGCGCGACCTGGCACGGGCGCGCAAGATCGCCGGTGTGCACCGCGCAATTGCTGGACGCCGCCGGCCTGAAGCCGGGCGCCAATGGCGTGCGGCTGGCGCTGGAGGTCGACACCATCCCGGGGTTGAATGCACTCAAGACCCTGCAGGAATACTTGAAGCCGGCGCTGGCCAAGGTGGGTATCGACGTGGCGGTGCGGGCCTCGCCCGACTTCCCCAGCTGGGCGCGGCGGGTGTCGTCGGGCCAGTTCGAGATGACCATGGATTCGGTCTGGAACTGGGGCGACCCGGTGATCGGCGTGCACCGCACCTGGTTGTCCAGCAACATCAAGCCCGGCGTGATCTGGTCCAACACCCAGGGCTACAGCAACCCCAAGGTGGACGCGCTGCTGGCCGCAGCCGGCCAGGAGATGAACCCGGCCAAACGCAAGGCCCAGTACAAGGAGGTTCAGCAACTGGTGGTGGATGACTGCCCGGTGGCCTTCCTGGTAGAGCCGGTGGTGGTGGAGGGCTACCAGGCCAAGGTGGCCAACCCGCCCAAGGGCATCTGGGGCCTGACCGACGCCCTCAACGACACCGGCATCGGCAAGGCCTGAGACACGGCGCCGGATGCAAAAGCTGCTTGTCGCCGTGCTGCGCCGCCTGGCGCTGGCCTTCGGGTTGGTGCTGGCGGTGCTGGCCGTCAATTTCACGCTGATCCATTCGGCGCCGGGCGACCCGGCCCAGGTGATTGCCGGCGAGATGGGCGGCGCCGACGAGGCCGCGATGGCCAGCATCCGCAAGACCTACGGGCTGGACCAGCCGCTGCCAGTGCAGTTCGCCACCTACATCGGCAAGAGCCTGCAGGGCGACCTGGGGGTGAGCTACACCTACAACCGGCTGGCAGCGGGCTGATCCTGGACCGGCTGGGCCCGACCGTGCTGCTGGTGCTCACCGCGCTGCTCAGTGCCATCGTGCTGGGCACGCTGCTGGGGGTGCTGGCCTTGCGCAAGCCCGACAGCCTGGGCAGCGGCGCGGTCACGGTGCTGTCGCTGGTGGGCTATTCGATGCCGGTGTTCTGGACCGGCATCCTGCTGGTGATCCTGTTCGGCAAGGTCTGGCCCCTCATGCCCATCGCCGGCTTGCGGGATGTGCGCATGCTGGGCCAGGGCGGCTGGGCGGCGGTGCTGGACGTGGCCCACCACCTGGTGCTGCCGGCGCTCACCTTGGGCATCATCTACCTGGCCCAGTACAGCCGGCTGGCGCGCACCAGCATGCTGGAGGTGCTGGGCTCGGACTGCATCCGCACCGCGCGCGCCAAGGGCCTGTCAGACCGGGTTGTCACCTTCAAGCATGCGCTGCGCAATGCGCTGATGCCCCTCGTCACCATTGCGGGCCTGCAATTCGGCAACCTGATCTCGGGTGCGGTGCTGGTCGAGACCGTTTTCTCCTGGCCTGGCCTGGGCACGCTGGCACTCGACGCCATCCTGGGCCGCGACTACCCCACGCTGCTGGGCGTGCTGACCTTTTCGGCCATGCTGGTGATCGTGGCCAACCTGCTCACCGACCTGAGCTACCGCTGGATCGACCCGCGGCTGCGCGGCAAATAGCGCCCATGGCCCACTCGCCTTCCCAGCCCCTGCCGGCTGCCGCGCCGGCCCTGGAAGCCCTCTCGCCCTGGCGCGAGGCCTGGCGTGTCTTCCGCAGCAACCAGGCCGCCTTGCTGGGCCTGGGCCTGCTCACGGCCATCGTGTTGATGATGCTGGCCGGCCCGGGCCTGTACGGCGTGGCGCCTTTCGACATCGTGGCCGCGCCCTTCACCGCGCCCTTCGTCAACACCACGGTGTGGCTGGGCACCGACTACCTGGGCCGCGACGTGCTGGCCGGCGTGCTGGCCGGCGTGCTGGTGGGCGGCCGCGCCACGGTGCTGTCCCCCGGTTGAGCTCGCCGGTGGGTAGTGTCAGCTCCTGGCTGACCATCGGCATCCACGCGCGCTTCCGATCATCGGCACTCCCAGCCCAACGATGCCCGTCAGGCCGTCCCTCGCAGCACAACCGCCTTGATCTTCAGCCGCTGCGCATTGCGGCTCAGGACGTCATCCAGGGTTGCGATGTGCTTCGCGCCCGCAGCTTCGGCACAGGCCAAGTGCAGGGCGTCGCCAGCGCGCAAGGCGCTAGCGGCAATCAGCACCAATTCGGCCGCGCGATGAAAGTTTGCGGGCGCTACCGGCAGCAATCGAAGATCAGCCGCCGCCATGCGTTCGAAGCGTGCCCAGGCGCCCTGGGCCTGCAGCGCGTTGATCGCACCGGTACGCTGCTTGATGCCGAGCGCGCTGGCGAACTCTGGAATGCACCAGGCTGCGGCGACGAGCTCACGCTTTTCGCCTGCATACCAGGCGGCCGCAGCCGCGCTGTGCGGCTCGTTCAGGAACAAGGGCACAAGTACGCTGGTGTCGACATAGACCATGTCAATACCGCGCCCCGCTGCGCAGGTCGGCTATCACAGACTCGCTGATGGGCATGGTGCTGCGGGCCTCGTTCAGCTCCAGCGCGAACGCCTTGCGGTCCCACTGTGCCGGCCGGATGGACAGGCTGCCGTCAACGGTGATCTGGGCATCCACCGTGGCGCCCTCGTGCAAGCCGAGTTGCCGCACGATTTCGGCGGGGATACGCAGCGCCAGGCTGTTGCCCCACTTGGCTACTTGGATGTCCATGACGTATATCCTAAAATGGATATACATCTTACTTGCTGAGCGCCGGCTGTCAAGTGGTCACGGCCATGTGGACTTCTGATCCACCGTACACCATTGGCCAGCCGATCAGCAGCGTCCCCGCCTCACTGCTGCGCCACCAAAATGGGTATACCCCCTGCACCGCCGCAGACACTGGCGTGATGCTGGGCCCGATGGCGATGGCGATGGCGATGGCGATGGCCCTGTCATCGTCGGCATCGGGTTGCCGTGCCAGCTCATGGTGCGTATGCGCCCAGGCGCTGCTAAGGCGGGCGGGGTCCCAGGCCGCCGATATCGCGCCTGACAAACTGGGCACGCCGGCGTCGATGTCCACGCCCAGGCTGGGGCCAACGGACTGGCGCACCGTGTCGGGTGACCAGGCGATGCCGAACTGCGCGTTGGCGCCGGTTTGCCAGCTGTCGGGCTTCGGCGCGTCGATGATCGGCATCGGCGCGCTCAGCCTGCTCTTGCCACCGGCGCAGGTGGTGCCGGCCTTTCTGGCCATCGAGTTGCTGACCACGGTGAACCTGCTGCCCGGTGTCTGGCGTCAGATCGATTGGAAATCGCTGCGCTGGGTGGTCGCCGGCTGCGCGCTGGCCACGCCGGCGGGCGTGTTGCTGCTGGCCGGCCTGGACCCCAACCCGATGCGCCTGTTCGTCTCGGCCTGCCTGCTGGTGATCGCGCTGCTGATGCCCAGCGGCGGCGCCCAGCGCCTGGCGCCCAAGACCACCCCCGGCCCGCTGGGCGCGATGCTGGTGGGTGCGGCCAGCGGCGTGCTCAACGGCGCGGCCGGCATCG
>JAYUQJ010000597.1:0-6385 GCA_043756825.1 Betaproteobacteria bacterium
CGGCGGCTTGGGCGATACCGAGCTGGACGACCTCAAATCGAGCAGCTTTGTGCACTTTGCCGCCTTGGTGCAGCCCGGACCCAAAGCGGATGGCGACACCGACTGGTTCCGTACCCTGCTGGCCTTCTGGCGCTTTGGCCCGTCGCTGCGCGAGGACGAAGACAACGGCACGCTCGGCACCTTGTGGCCGCTGCTGCCGGCCGATACCCGCGTGCCCGATCACAGCATCTGGGACCACCTCGACCTGACCTCGGCCTTTGCCGGCGCCTTTGCGGCCGATCCCGATGGCCAGGCTGCGCTGCTCACGGTGGCGCTGGGCCCCGTGCAAGGCTTTATCGAAGCGGCGCGCTCGACCTCTGACCTGTGGGCCGGCTCACATCTGCTGGCCCGCCTGGCCTGGGAGGCCATGAAACCGGTGTGCCAGGCGCTGGGGCCCGACGCGATCCTGTTCCCACGCCTGCGCGGTGTGCCGCAGGTCGATCTGTGGCTGCGTGACGAGTGCGGTCTGCCGGCGGAGCTGTTCCAGGGCTGCGAATGGGCGCACAGCGCCACCGATGCCAACCCCTTGTTTTCGGCCGCACTGCCCAACCGCTTTGTCGCCATCGTGCCGCACGCCATGGCCGCTCAGCTTGCGCAGCAAGTCGAGCAGGCGGTGCGCGGCTGGCTGCAGGCCCAAGGCAATGAGGCGGTGGACAGGCTGCTCAAAGCCGCCGGCCTGGACCAGGCGGGCGAGCAGCACTGCCACCGCCAGATGCGCGAGCAACTGGCGGGCTTCCCCGAGGTGCATTGGGCGGCAGTGCCGTTTTCGCTGATCCAGCCGCGCAATGCCGAGCGCCAGACCGATCTGGACACCAGCGCGCTGTCGGCGGCGATGGCGCCGTTCTTTGGCGTTGCCGCAGGCCAGGCCAGCGGCTTTCTGGCCAGCCCGGCCTGGCAACTGTTGCAAAACGAGCTGCAATGGGACGACAACACCACCTTCTGGGCGCCGAACCCAGGGGCGCTGTACGGCGCGGTACAAGACCTGGCCGAGCGTGCACTGGCCGCTGCCAAGGCGGCGCGCCCGTTTGCGCCCAGCGCGCAGCAGGGCTGGCGCTGCGCGCTGACCGGCCAGACCGAATGGCTGACCACCGACCCGGCGCAACTGCAGACGTCCTACCGCCAGCAGACCGGCACGCTGTGGGCCCGCATCGCCCAGCGCCGGCCGGCCTGGGCCAAGCCGGGTGAACACCTGGGCGGGCTGCCGGCGCTCAAGCGCCTGTGGCCGTCGATGTTTGCCGACGAAGTGGGCCGCGCTGTCGGTGACATCAGCAGTGCGGGCGCCCAGCGCTTTGTGGTCTCCACCCACACCATGGCGCTGGCGCACCAGCTTGACCGATGGTTGGCCCGGGGCGCACCGGGTGCCGAAGCACTGGCTGAAGCGCTGGACGCCCTGCCGGCAGACCAGCAGGGCGAGCCGGTGGCGCTGCCGCGCAAGCTGGTGCTCGATCACGGCCACAGAGCCGCTTTTGGCCTGGCCAAACACCTGCCCGCCTTGCTCGACGCCCAGGATGAAGCCGATGAAGACGGGCCAGCCCAAGCGCAGGCCGGCAAATTGAGGCGCCGGATCGCCAACACCCTGGGCCAGCCGGGCACCGATGACGCTCGCATTGAAACCTACTATGGCCTGCTGCTGCTGGACGGTGACCGCATGGGCGCCTGGCTGGCCGGCGGTGGCGAGCGGGCCATCAGCTACCGTGAGAGCTTTCACCCCCAGGTGCAGGCGGGCTTTGACGCCCATGCGCTGCGACAGCCACGGCTGCAAGCCTACGGTCGGCAAAAGCGCGCGCTGTCGCCGGGCCGGCAGCTCGCGATCTCGGGCGCCTTGAATGATTTTTCACTGCTGCTGGCCCGCCATGTGATCGAGCGCGAGTACCTGGGCCGTTTGATCTACGCGGGTGGCGACGACGTGTTGGCCATGCTGCCGGTGGCCGACCTGCTGCCCGCGATGCAGCGCCTGCGCGTGGCCTATGCCGGCCATGACCCGGCCCACATCGATGGCGACCGCCACGGCCTGGTGCTCAAGGACGGCTTTGCCTTGCTTGACAGCCCACGTTCCGGCCGCCACCTGATGCGCTTGATGGGCCACCGTGCCAGCGCCAGTTGCGGCGCGGTGGTGGCCCACCACCAGGCACCACTGGCCGCCGTGCTGCTCGAGCTGCGGCTGGCCGAGAAACGTGCCAAAAGCGAAGGCGGACGGGATGCCTTCAGCCTGACCATCATCAAGCGCTCGGGCGGCGCCGTGTTTGTCACTGCCAAATGGGGCGAACCGGTGGCGCTGCTTACCGGCTTGCGCAGCTTCCTGGCGGACGATGGTGTCTCGCGCCGCGCCGTCTTCAACACCCTGGCCTGGCTGAACGACCTGCCCCGTGATCAGCCCAACATGCTGGCTGCGCTGCTGGCTTACCAGCTTGATCGACAAGCGGGCGCGCCAGCCCGCGCGGCGCACGATGTGCCCGGGCTGGCCAGGCGCCTGGCAGCGCTGGCCTTCGATCCAACGCAGCGCCCGGCGGTCGTCGATCCACTCCAGTGGCTGGCCAACTTCATGAGCGCAGCCGAGTTTCTGGCCCGCGAAACGCGCAGCGCCGGGGGCAGCGATGACTGATGCCATGACCCTGCCCACCACCTACCGTTTCATCGAGCCGCTGGATGTTCTTTTCCTGCGCGGCAACAAGCTGTTCGGCGACCCCGGCAGCCATGGCGACAGCCTGGTGCCGCCTTGGCCGTCGGTGGCCGCTGGCGCCTTGCGCTCAATGATGTTGGCCGCCGACGGCGTTGATATTGCCGGCTTTGCACGCGGCCAATCGCAGCATCCCACGCTGGGCACGCCAGCCGCCCCCGGCTCGTTTGCATTGACTGGTTTTGACCTGGCGCGGCGCAACCCCGCCGGCCAGGCCGAAACGCTGCATGCATTGCCCGCCGACCTGGTGCTGACCGAGCAACCCACCAACGGCCTGCAACTCACCCGCCTTCAGCCACAGGCGCCAGCCCCAGGCCTGGCCAGCTCGGCGCCACTGGCGCTGTGGCCGCTGCTGGCCCAGGCCGAACGCGGCAAAGCCGTCACCGGCCATTGGCTGACGCAAGCCGGCTGGGCCGCGTATTTGAAAGGCCAAACCCCGGGCATCGATGCCCTGGTGCCCAGCAGCCAGCTGTGGCAGATCGACGCCCGCATCGGCATCGGCCTGAACGCCAGCACCCGCAGCGTGGCCGACGGCAAGCTGTTCACCGCCCAAGCGGTGGCGTTTCAGCCCGGTGTGGGCTTTCTGGCGGCCATTCGCGGTGCCGAGCCGCCCCGCAGCGGCCTGCTGCGCTTTGGCGGCGATGGTCGGGGTGCTGCCTTGACGGCCCTTGTCCACAGCCCGCCGCAACCCGATTGGGAGGCCATCAACCGTGCGCAGTGCTGCCGCATCGTGCTCAGCACGCCTGGCCTGTTTGCCCAAGGCTGGCTGCCACCCGGTGTGGACGCTGCGCATCAACTGGCATTGCACGGCATCAGCGGCCGCCTGGTCTGCGCGGCATTGCCACGCGCCGAAATCGTCAGTGGCTGGGACCTCGCACGCCAGCAACCCAAAGCGGCTGAGCGCATGGCCCCCACTGGCAGCGTCTACTGGGTCGACCGGCTGGCCGCCTCGCCCGAGCAGCTTCGCAAGCTTGCCGAGCACGGCTTGTGGGGCGACGCCGATCAGAATGCAACACGCCGGGCCGAAGGCTTCAACCGCTTCACCTGGGCTGCCTGGTGATCCCGATTCAAGCCAGCCGACCCCTCACCCTGTTTCGCCCGCCAAGGACCGCCCATGTTTCAGCGCCAAGCCGCCCTATTTCTGTACGCCGTCAGCCCCGTCCACCTGGGCGCGGGCAATGCCGTGGGCGTGATCGACAACCCGATCCAGCGCGAGCGCCACACCGGCCACCCCTGTTTTGCCGGCTCAGGCCTCAAAGGAGCGCTGCGCCACGGCTTTGAGGCCATCGGTGGCGAAAAGGCGCTGATCAACCGCCTGTTTGGCCCGACCTCGGACAGCCCCACCCTGCATGCCGGCGCCGTGAGCTTTGGTGACGCTCAACTGGTCGCCTTTCCGGTGCGCAGCCTGAAAAACGGCTATGTCTACGCCACCTGCCCGCAAGCGCTGGCGCGGGCGCAGCGGCTGCTGGCGCTGCTCGGCAACCCGGTTGACTGGGCCGTGCCGGCGGTTGACGAGGGTGATTGCCTGCTGGTCAATGACAAGCTGCTGACGGGTGACAAGCTGCACCTCGAAGCCTTCGAGTACAGCGCCAGGTTGTCAGAAAGCCTGCCGGCGCTGGCAACGGATCTGGCCAAGCGAGCCTTGCCTGACGGTGCTGCCTATGCATTCTTCCGCAACAAACTGGCGCAGGATTTGGTGCTGCTGTCCGACACCGACTTTGCCTACTTTGTACAAAACGCCACCCTGGTCGAGCCGCATGTGTGCATCGACCCGGATACCGGCAGCGCCGCTGATGGCAAATTGTTCTACACCGAGAACCTGCCACCCGAATCGCTGTTGATTGCCCCGCTGCTGGCCAGCGCCACCCGCACCAGCCGCAGCGATGAGCAGATGGACGCCGACGAGGTGCTGGTCAAGCTGAAGACCGCGTTGGACGGCAAGTTGCTGCAGATCGGTGGTGACGCCACCACCGGCCGCGGCCTGGTGGTGCTCAAGGTGATGGAGGGCTGAGGCCATGGCTTCGACGATGACACCCATGAAAACACCGACGTTGGAGCAACAGCGCGCCAGCTTTGCCTGGGCCGTATCGGCGCAGGGCATTCAAATGGCCAGCGACAAATACACCAAGCTCGCCAAGGGCACACCCGCGCTGATCATGAACAGCGGCTTGATGCAAACACTGGCCTTCTTGAAAGAAAAAAAAGAAACGCAGCACCAGCAGTTGCTGCAACACCTGCTGCAATGGTTGTGCATACGCTTCGATGGCGAGGCCACGCTGCACCCCCAGCACCCGTTTCCGCGCGTCCAAAAACCAGATTTCGAAGCCCTGATGCAAGCCTTGTTCCATGCCAAGCCGCAGCAGTTTCAGCGTGCGACCAGCGAGGCCTTGATGGTCCTGCGCTGGATACGCCAGTTGGCGTCGGCCCGCTGAGGCTCACCGTGGGACAAGCCGCCGTTCCCGCCTATCTGGGCAGTGATTTCTCCACTGCTGCACCCGGGCATCGCTTCAACCTCTATCTGCCTTTCTGGCAGGCTGGGTCCTGGGCCCGTGAGCCCGACAAGCCAGCCGGCAAGGAGGGTGGGTCGCCCGCCACCGGCAAAGCGCCAACCTTCCGCGCAGTGCTTGGTCTGGGCGCCTACTTCGCAGGCCCCTTGGGCTTGAGCCGCCATCTCGGTGATCGCCAGGCCGCACTGGCTGCCGTGCTGGCCGAGCAAGGCCAGTTGCTGACCCAACACGCCGTTGCCGTGGCCCCCTTTACCACCGGCCTGGGCAACGCCCATCCGCTGGAAAACGGTTTTGCCTTTCTCAACCCCTACGGCCTGCCCTACCTGGCCGGCAGCGGCGTCAAGGGCGTGCTGCGCCAGTCCGCGCTCGAACTGGCCGATCACCGGTGGGGCGACGACCGGGGCTGGACGCCTGAAGCTATCGATACGCTGTTTGGAAAAACCGACGACAACCCCGATGCCCACAGCAACCCGATCCTGCAACGCGGCGCCCTGATGTTCTGGGACGTGCTGCCACAGATCGCCGGCGATGCGCTGCAGGTCGAGGTGATGACGCCGCACCAGACCCACTACTACCAAAACGGCGACAGCCCGCATGAATCCGGCCAGCCCAACCCGATCCACTTTCTAACCGTGCCACCGGGTTCGAAGTTTGTCTTTCACATCCAGTGCGACCTGGACCGCCTGACACCTGATTTGGCGCGAGCTGCCCATTGGCAAGGGTTGTTGACGGCTGCGCTGACGCATGCCTTCCAGTGGTTGGGCTTCGGCGGCAAGACAACGGTGGGCTATGGCGCCATGGCCATAGACGAGGGCGCTGCAGCAGAGCAACAACGCCAAGGCGATGCCCGGCGAGCCCAACGCCAGGCCGAGCGCGCCGCCGCTCAGCGCCAACGGGCACTGGCCAGCCTGTCACCCACCGAGCGCACGATCCAGCAACTGCTGGACGCCCGGGTGGACAAGAACCAGAGCGAGCTGGCGGCGCTGATGAGTGCACTGAAAAAAGGCCAGCACGGCAGCGAAGTCCGGATCGCGATGGCCAGGCAAGTGCAGGCAGCCATGCAACAAACCGGCAAATGGCGTGAGAAGACCGACAAGAAAAATCCGCTGAAAGACCATGACCACCAAGACACCTTGCTGGTGATCAAGTGGCTGGCCGGTTC
>JAYUQJ010000598.1:0-6383 GCA_043756825.1 Betaproteobacteria bacterium
AGCCATAGCCCGGGCTATGGCGAGCATTTGCAACGACGAGCGGGTGCGTTTTGGGGTGGTGAGCGGGCATGATCGAAAAACTCTCAGTCTCTCAGGCCACCAGCGTCACACGCGCAAATTTTCGCTTGCCCACCTGCAGCACCAGGGAGCCGGCGCCTACCTTCAGGCCTTTGTCGCTGACCACCACGCCGTCGATGCGCACACCGCCCCCGTCGACCAGGCGCAGGGCCTCGCTGCCCGACGGCGCCAGCCCGGCCTGCTTGAGCAACGTGCCGATGCCCAGGGGTGCGCCGGTCAAGCGGATCTCGGGCATCTGGTCGGGGATGCCGCCGCGCGCCCGCAACTCGAAGTCGGCCTCGGCCGTATCCGCTGCATCGGCGCCGTGAAAACGGCTGACGATCTCGCGCGCCAGCTGCACCTTGGCGTGCTTGGGGTTGCGTCCGGTCGCCACCTCGGCGCGCAGTGCGGCCAGCTCGGCCTCGGGCCGGAAGCTCAACAGCTGGAACCAGCGCCACATCAAGGTGTCGCTGATCGACAGGGTCTTGGCGAACATGCTGTTGGCAGCTTCAGTGATCGCGATGAAGTTGTTCTTGCTCTTGGACATCTTCTCGATGCCGTCCAGGCCCTCGAGCAGCGGCATGGTCAGGATGCACTGGGGCTCCTGGCCGTATTCCTGCTGCAGGTGGCGGCCCATCAGCAAGTTGAATTTCTGGTCGGTGCCGCCCAGCTCCAGATCGCTCTTGAGTGCCACCGAGTCGTAGCCCTGCATCAACGGGTAAAGAAATTCGTGCACCGAAATGGGCGTGCCGGCCTTGAATCGGTCATGGAAGTCGTTGCGTTCCATCATGCGCGCCACGGTGTAGCGGGCGGCCAGCTCGATCATGCCGCGCGCGCCCAGCGGGTCGCTCCACTCGCTGTTGTAGCGGATCTCGGTGCGCGCCGGATCCAGCACCAGGCTGGCCTGGGCGTAGTAGGTCTGGGCATTGGCCTCGATCTGCTCGCGCGTCAGCGGCGGGCGGGTGTGGTTGCGGCCGGAGGGGTCGCCGATCATCGAGGTGAAGTCACCCACCAGAAAAATCACCTGGTGGCCCAGGTCCTGCAGCTGGCGCATCTTGTTGAGCACCACGGTGTGGCCCAGGTGCAGGTCGGGCGCGGTCGGGTCCAGGCCCAGCTTGATGCGCAGCGGCTGGCCCGTGGCCTCGGACCGCGCCAGCTTGCGCAGCCAGTCGGCCTCGGGCAGCAGTTCCTGGCAATGCCGGCGCGTCAGGGCCAGGGCGGCCAGCACCCGGTCAGTGACAGGGTGGGGGCCGGGTGGGGCGGCGGTTTGGGGTGCTTGCATGGTGGTCGGTATGAGGGCTTGTCCCCAATCCGGGGCGCCAACGGGCCGGGTTACACTCCCCGGGTATTTTTCGGCTTTGTGACAGATCGCACAGACTGCTGCACACCGTCGATGTCAAGCGGGCCGGCAAGTGGCCATCCGGATTCGGATGGTGCTTGCGTCCCATCCGGCGGACCCCGGATTCTAGGGGTCGCCACTCCGCAAGCTGCCGACCAGCCGCCCCCAGCGGCCTGATCGACCAGCCAGCGCCCCCGGATCCGTTGGCCTGCCCCGGCCTGCTGCGCCTGACCTGTGAAGCCCTGATGAGTCTGTTTCAAACCGCCCGTGTACTGACCGCCTCCTGCGGCGCCGCCCTGTCACGCCATCCCAAGCGGGTAGCGGGTGGTGTGCTGACCTTGCTGGGCAGCTTCGCGATCACCGCTTTCGGCATCGCACCACTGGCGCCCGACGCCGCCCGCCTGCCGCAGATCCTGGTGCAGCAGGCGCTGCAAGTGCCCGGGCTGACCCAGCAGGTGGCCGATCTGGCCGAGCATCCGCTCGAGCTCCACCGCAGCCTGGTTACGCGCGGCAACGAAACCGCGGATTCGCTGCTCAAGAAGCTGGGCGTGGTGGATCCGGCTGCGGCGGCTTTTTTGCGCAGCGACCGGGACGCGCGCCGCCTGGTCGACGGTCGTCCGGGCAAGATGCTGCAAGTGCGCACCAGCGCCGACGGCTCATTACAGGAACTGGTGGCGCGTTTTGCTGCACTCGACCCGGCTCGGGCCGAAACCCATTTCACCCGCCTCAAGGTGTTGCGCGTCAATGGGGTCATGCGCACCTCGCTTGAAACCGTCCTGCTGGTGCCGCAGTTGCGCCTGGGCAGTGGCACGGTGCGCAGCTCGCTCTGGGCCGCCACCGACGATGCCCGCCTGCCCGACGCGATCGCCAAGCAGTTGATCGAGATCTTCTCGGCCGACGTCGATTTCCATCGCCAGTTGCGCAAGGGAGACAGCTTCAGCGTGTCTTTCGAAACCCTGACCGCCGACGACCAGCCCATCACCTGGGGCGACAGCACCGGCCGCATCATGGCGGCCGAATTCGTCAGCAATGGCAGGCCGCTGCAGGCGGTTTGGTTCCAGGATGCAGGCCGCAAGGGGGGCTATTTCGCACCCGACGGGCGCAGCCGCAAGCGCGCCTTCCTGGCCAGCCCGCTCGAGTTCTCGCGCGTCACCTCGGGTTTTGCGATGCGCTTCCACCCGGTGCTGCAAAACTGGCGCGCCCACAACGGCGTGGACTACAGCGCGCCGATCGGCACCCCGGTGCAGGCCATTGGTGAAGGCGTGGTCGAACTGGCGGGCCGCCAAAGCGGCTACGGCAATGTGGTCCAGGTAATGCACAGCCAGGGCCGCAGCACGCTGTACGCCCACCTGAGCCGCATCGATGTGCGCCAGGGCCAGCGCGTCGAGCAGGGCCAGCGCATCGGCGCGGTGGGCGCCACTGGCTGGGCCACCGGGCCGCACCTGCACTTCGAGTTCCGGGTCGACGGCCAGTTTCAAGACCCGCTCGAGCTGGCGCGCCAGACCGAACAGGCCGTGATCGACACCGCCGCGCGGCCGCATTTCCTGCAGCTGGCCCAGCGCGCTGCCCGGCATATCGAGGTCGCCCAGTCGATGACTGGCTTTCGAGGCGACGCCGAGTAGCCCGCCCGGGCCCTCGTCCTCGCTGTTGGTGGCCGGGCCCGTACCCCGCCTGCATCCGGCATGAGTGATCTCTATATCGGTCTGATGTCCGGCACCTCGCTGGACGGCGTGGACGCCGTGCTGCTGCGAGCTGCCGCCGGGGACGCCGGACCCTTGGTTTTGCAGCACCACCACCAAGCCCTGCCGATCGACCTGCGCGCCCGGCTCCTGGCGCTGAACACGCCCGCAGGCAATGAATTGCACCTGGCGGGCCTGGCCGCCAACAGCCTGAGCCGTTGCTATGCCCAGGCCGTGGCGGCATTGCTGCAAGGGGCGGGCATGGCGCCGGGTGCGGTGCGCGCCCTGGGCGCCCATGGCCAGACCGTGCGCCACCGCCCGGGCGAATTCGACGGCACAGGCTATACCCTGCAACTGCTCAACGGTGCCTTGCTGGCCGAGTTGTGCGGCATCGATGTGGTGTGCGATTTTCGCAGCCGCGACCTGGCCGCCGGCGGCCAGGGCGCGCCTTTGGTGCCGGGTTTCCATGCAGCGGTGTTCCACCAGCCCGGGCTGGCGCAGGCCCTGCTGAACCTGGGCGGCATCGGCAATCTGACCTTGCTGGACGGCCAGGGCGGTGTGCGCGGTTTCGATTGCGGGCCGGGCAATGCCTTGATGGATGCCTGGTGCCAGCTGAAGCTGGGTCCTGCCTTTGACGACCAGGGCGCCTGGGCGGCGTCGGGCCAGGTGGACGACACCCTGCTGGCCGCGCTGCTGGACGAACCTTTTCTGGCCCAGCGGCCGCCCAAGAGCACCGGGCGCGATTTGTTCAATCCGGCCTGGCTGGCCGCCCGCCTGCTTGCCGCTGGCGTGGATGCCAGGGCGCTGCCGGCGGCCGATGTGCAGGCCACGCTGGCGGAGTTGACGGTGCGCGCGGCCAGCCTGGCCCTGCGGGACCACCTGCCGCAGGCCAGGCGCCTGCTGGTGTGCGGCGGCGGCGCCTGCAACCGGCACCTGATGCGCCGCCTGGCCGCGCTGTTGCCGGGGACGGCGGTGGTGTCGACCGACACGGCCGGCCTGCCGCCACTGCAGGTCGAGGCGGCTGCCTTTGCCTGGCTGGCGCAGGCCTTTGTGCAACGCCGGCCCGCCAACTGCCCGGCCGTCACGGGCGCGGTGGGCGCACGGGTGCTGGGCGCGCTCTACCCGGCCGGCTGAACGGCGCTCGGGCGCCTGGCGGCCGCGTCAAAGAATGAAGCGGGACAGGTCCTCGTTGCGTGCCAGCTCACCGAGCTTGGCATCCACCGCAGCAGCATCGATCAGCACCGTCTGGCCGCTGCGGTTGGGGGCGTCGAAGCTGACATCGTCGAGCAGGCGCTCCATCACCGTGGCCAGGCGGCGCGCGCCGATGTTCTCGGTGCGCTCATTCACGTCGAAGGCCATCTGGGCCAGGCGGCGGATGGCCTCGGGGGTGATCTGCAGGGTCACGCCCTCGGTGGCCAACAGGGCCTGATACTGCTTGATCAGGCTGGCATGGGTGCTGACCAGAATGGCCTCGAAGTCGTCCACCGACAACGGGCTCAGCTCGACCCGGATCGGGAATCGGCCCTGCAGCTCGGGGATCAGGTCGCTCGGCTTGGCCAGGTGGAAGGCGCCCGAAGCGATGAACAGGATGTGATCGGTCTTGACCATGCCGTGCTTGGTGGTCACCGTGGTCCCTTCCACCAGGGGCAGCAGGTCGCGTTGCACGCCCTGGCGCGAGACCTCGGGGCCGCCGTGGTCGCTGCGGCTGGTGACCTTGTCGATCTCGTCGATGAAGACGATGCCGTTGTTCTCGGCATTCGCCAGGGCCTGGGTCTTGATGTCCTCTTCGTTCACCAGCTTGGCGGCTTCTTCGTCGATCAGCAGCTTCTGCGCTTCGGCAATGCTGAGCTTGCGGTGCTTCTTCTTGGTCGCGCCCAACTGCGAGAACATGCCCTTGAGCTGCTCGGCCATTTCCTCCATGCCCGGCGGGGTCATGATGTCCACCGCCGTACGCGCTTCGGCCAGTTCCAGCTCGATCTGCTTGTCGTCCAGCAGGCCTTCGCGCAAGCGCTTGCGCATCACCTGGCGGGCGGTGTTGTCGGCCTTTTCGGCCGGCGCGGCCGCACTGGAAAACCCCAGCTCGGTGCGCGCCGGGGGCACCAGCACGTCCAGGATGCGCTCTTCTGCGGCTTCTTCGGCACGCATGCGCTGGCGCTGGATGGCGGCCTCGCGCGCTTGCTTGACCGCCATGTCGACCAGGTCGCGGATGATGCTGTCGACGTCCTTGCCCACATAGCCCACCTCGGTGAACTTGGTGGCCTCGACCTTGATGAAGGGGGCGTCGGCGAGTTGGGCCAGGCGGCGCGCAATCTCGGTCTTGCCTACCCCGGTGGGGCCGATCATCAGGATGTTCTTGGGCGTGATCTCGCTGCGCAGCGCACCGGCCACCTGCTGGCGGCGCCAGCGGTTGCGCAGCGCAATGGCCACCGCGCGCTTGGCGGCGGCCTGGCCGACGATGTGGCGGTCGAGCTCGGAGACGATCTCCTGGGGTGTCATCGACATGGAGGATTCATCCCAGCGTTTCGATGGTGTGATTCTGGTTGGTGTAGATGCACAGGTCGCCGGCGATCACCAGCGCCTGCTTGACGATGTCCAGGGCGCTCAGCGCGGTATGGGCCAGCAGAGCCCGCGCCGCCGCCTGGGCAAAGGCCCCGCCCGAGCCGATCGAGACAATACCCAGCTCGGGCTCGAGCACATCACCGTTGCCGGTGATGATCAGACTGGTTTCGCGGTCGGCAACGGCCAGCATTGCTTCCAGGCGGCGCAACACGCGGTCGGTGCGCCAGTCCTTGGTCAGCTCGACGGCGGCACGCACGAGGTGGCCCTGGTGTTTTTCGAGCTTCGCCTCGAAGCGCTCGAAGAGCGTGAAAGCGTCGGCGGTGGAGCCGGCAAAACCGGCCAGCACCTGGTCGCGGTACAGCTTGCGCACCTTGCGCGCAGTGGCCTTGACGACCACCGCGCCGAGCGTGACCTGGCCATCACCACCCATCGCGACCTGGGCACCACGCCGCACGCTCAGGATCGTGGTGCCGTGGAAGACCTCGGTGCCGCTCATCGTGGCACCCAACGGCCTGCGGCCGGCCTGGCCCGCAGAGGGGCCAGGCGTGCGCCAGGCACGGCCCGCCCGCAGGGGCGGACCGTGTCCGGGCGCACTCCCGCCGAGCGGGAATTCTCGTTCGGGAGACCCTCGGCGCTCATACCTTGCGAACCTGCACCTTGGCGTGTTCGTTGATGCCCATCGCGCCGAAAAACAGCGCCACCAGGCGGTGCGCGTCGACAAAGTGCACGGCGCGGTTTTCATTGCGCTT
>JAYUQJ010000599.1:0-6352 GCA_043756825.1 Betaproteobacteria bacterium
CCAAGAAAAGCAGCGCCGGCTACGACCTGACCCGGCTGATGGTCGGCAGCGAAGGCACGCTCGGCATCATCACCGAAGTGACGGTCAAGCTCTATCCGCAGCCCGAATCGGTGTCGGCGGCGATCTGCCACTTTCCCAGCATCGACGCGGCGGTGAAGGCCACCATCCAGGTCATCCAGCTGGGCGTGCCGATCGCCCGCTGCGAGTTGCTGGACGCCAACGCGGTGCGCGCAGTGAACAAGCACGACAAGCTCTCGCTGCGCGAGGCGCCGATGCTGCTGATGGAATTTCACGGCAGCGCGGCCGGTGTGGCCGAGCAGGCGAAGGTGGTTCAGGATGTCGCCCGCGAGCACGGCGGCGAAGACTTCGAATGGGCGACCACGCCCGAAGAGCGCACCCGGCTGTGGACGGCGCGCCACCGCGCCTACTTCGCCGGCATGTCGTCCAACCCCGGCTGCCGCACCGTGACCACCGACACCTGCGTGCCGATCAGCCAGCTGGCCACCTGCATCGACTTGGCAGTGCGCGAGGCTGACGAAGCCGGCCTGCCCTACTACATCGTCGGCCATGTGGGCGACGGCAATTTTCATATTGCCTACATGATCGACCCGGCCCAGCCCGGCCAGCGCGATACCGCCGAAGGCCTGAACGACCGCCTGGTGCACCATGCGCTGAGCCTGGAAGGCACCTGCACCGGCGAGCATGGCATCGGCCTGCACAAGCAGGGCTTTCTGGTGGACGAGGCCGGCGTGGGCACGGTGGCGATGATGCGCACGCTCAAGCGCGCGCTCGACCCCAAGAACATCCTGAACCCGGGCAAGATCTTCGCGCTGTGAGCGACTTAAGAAAACCGATGGATTTGCCGCTGTGGCTAGGCGCAAACCGCAGCCATGCCCAGTGGCATGGCGAGGATTTGCAACGCCGCCACAGCGGGAAATCCACGGTTTTATGTTGCGAATAGCGTTGAACACTGCACTAGGAGCGGCGCAGGCGGGTCTCAAAGGGTGTTGACGCATTGAAAGGCACTCGCTTCAGGCCCCACGACGGGCCCGATCCAGGTGCAAAGCGCAGCCGGGCTGCTGGCCCGGCGCGCATTTGTACCGAAGGGTCGGCCCATTCTGAGCCTCACCCTGCGGGCCGGGCAGCCATTCATCGGGTCAACACCCGCTCAGGGCTCGCGGATGTCGGCCACGGCGACCTGGCCGAAATCGGCCCGGTCCAGCCGCGCCAACAGCTGGCGTGCGCAGTCCTCGGGGAGGCTGAGCCGGCCCTCGGCTTGCAGCTGGATGAAGCCCGACCGGGCCGGGAACAGCACCGGGTCGCTGCCGCGCAAGGTGGCCTGCATGTCGGTGTCGATCACGCCGGGCGCGATCGACACCACCCGGGCCGGGTTGGCTGCGGCGGCCTGCTCCAGCGCCACGGCGCGGCTGAAATGGTCCATGCCGGCCTTGGCGGCGCAGTAGACCGCACTGCCGGCCATCGCCTGGCGGCCCAGGCCCGAGGAGATGTTCATCACCCGGCGCTGGCCGGGCCAATCGCGGGTGCCCGCCAGGAAGACCGCCGTCAACAGCATCGCGGCCTCCAGCCCCACCCGCAGGCCCTGCACGATGTCGGCCAGCGGCACCTGGTCGAGCGGGGCCAGCCTGGCCAGCACGCCGGCGTTGTTGATCAAGCTGGCGCTGGCCAGCGGGGCGCCGTCAAACTGCGCCAGCCAGGTGGCCAGGCGCCGCGCTACCGGCCCGGGATCGGCCAGGTCGACCGGCCATTGGCACAGCATCAGTCCGCCGGCGTCGGCGCGGGCCTGCAGGCGGGTATGGGTGTGGCGCGCCAGGCCCAACACGGCATGGCCCGGCAGCAGGCGTTGCGCCACCAGTGCGGCGCCCAGCCCGCGCGATGCGCCGGTGATGATGGTCAGGTGGGTGTGCGTCAAGCTTGTCATGCGACCCAGCATAGCGCCGGGCGGCCCTGGCGCGCGCCAGCGGGTCAGCCGGGTTGGGCCAGCGCGCGCGCAATGCGCCGGCGCGCTACCTGGGTCTTGGGCACCGGGATGTCGAACCAGCGCCGCACGTCCTGCTCCAGCCCGATGCCGTGCATGTAGTTGTAGATCGCTTTCTTCAGGCCCCGGCCCAGCGCGTCGTGGTCGACGCCAGTGGGGTCGACGAAGCCGATGTCGTTCTTGGCAAAGCTCACCGGCGGCAGCGCTTGCAGCGTCACGCCATAGGCTGCCGGGTCCTGGCCCACGGGGGAGTGCACGGTGCAGGCAAAGCGGTGGAAAAAGCCGCTCTGGATGCAGCCTTCGGCAAACAGCTGGCGCACGTATTCCAGCGCGTCCACCGTGTCCTGCACGGTCTGGGTGGGGAAGCCGTACATCAGGTAGGCATGCACCAGGATGCCGGCCTCGGCAAAGCCCTTGGTCACGCGCGCCACCTGGTCTACCGAGACGCCCTTCTTCATCAGCGCCAGCAGCCGGTCGGACGCCACCTCCAGCCCGCCCGAGATGGCGATGCAGCCGCTGTCGGCCAGTTGCCGGCAGAGGTCGGGGGTGAAGGTCTTTTCGAAGCGGATATTGCCCCACCAGCTGATCGACATCTGCCGGCGCTGCAGCTCGGCGGCCAGGGCCTTGAGGGCCTTGGGCGGCGCGGCCTCGTCGACGAAGTGAAAGCCGGTCTGGCCGGTCTCGGCGACTATCGTCTCGATCCGGTCGGCCAGCAGCCCGGCGCTGGCACCCTCGTAGCGCGCGATGTAGTCCAGGCTCACGTCGCAGAAGCTGCACTTCTTCCAGTAGCAGCCCTGGGCCACGGTCAGCTTGTTCCAGCGTCCGTCGCTCCACAGCCGGTGCATCGGATTGAGCATGTCCAGCAGCGACAGGTAGCGGTCCAGCGGCAGGCCGTCCCAGGTGGGCGTGCCCACCTCGGTGAAGGGCACCTCGGCTTCCACCAGGTTGGTGTAGCGCACCGCGCCGCTGCCGGCCGGGCGGTGGAAGGTGCGCACCAGGCGCTGGGCCGAGCGGCCACCGGCCAGGTGGTCCAGCAGCGCCAGCAAGGGGCGCTCGCCAGCGTCCAGCGTGATGTAGTCGATGTGGTCGAAGACGCGCGGGTCGCTCAGCTCGCGCAGCTCGGTGTTCACAAACCCGCCGCCCAGCACCGTGACGATGGCCGGGTCGGCGGCCTTGATCGTCTGCGCGATGCGCAAGGCCGCATACACCGCGCCTGGGAATGGCACCGACAGCAGCACCACGCTGGGACTGTGCGCGGCCAGGGTTTGCTGCACCAGATCGGCCAGCAGCCGGTCCACCAGGTTCGGCGCGGCGGCCAGTGCGGCGGCCAGCGGGTCAAAGGTGGGCTGGCTCATGGCCAGCGATTCGCCATAGCGCACGAACTCGAAACGCGGGTCCACCGCATCGCGGATCACGTCGGCGATGTCGTTGAGGTAGAGCGTGGCCAGGTGGCGGGCGCGGTCCTGCAGGCCCAGCGCGCCAAAGGCCCAGGCCATCGGGTCGCCGCCCGCGTCGTCGACATAGACATCCAGCGCAGCAAAGCGCGGGCCCTCGGGCAGGAAGTGGCGGCCGACGATGCGGTGGGCCAGCGTGGCATCGCGGCCCTGCAGAAAGCAGATGGTGGCGGAGATGGTGGCCAGGTAGCGGTCGCCCTGGGCCGCAAAGGCCTGCACCGCCGCAGTCGCCCGACCTGTCGGCAGCGCGGCAATCTCGCCCAGCACCTGGCCCAGGCCGTCGCGTGACAGCAGTGCCAGGATCAGGCCCAGCGCCAGGTCGGCCTGGCTGGCGGCCACCCCGCGCGAGCGCAGGAAGCCGGTCAGGTAGGCGGTGGACGGGTAGGGCGTATTCAGCTGCGTCATCGGCGGGATGAGCGACAGCACCCGGTGGGCGGGCAGGGCAGGCAGGGCGTTCGGCATGGGGCAGCGGGTTGACCGCGATTGTCGGGCTTGGCCGCCGGCGTGGCCCTGCCTACACTGCCGCCGATGATTTCGCCCGGGCCCGAAGACGACGGCGTGATGGACGACCCCGCCCGCATCGACGCCGCCTGGGTGCAGCGAGCGCTGGCGCGGGCTGGTGTGGTAGGGCCAGGCGCCGTGGCCGCCATCGAGGTGGCGACCACCCAGGCGTCCAGCTGGTCGCGCTTGACGCGGATCCGCGTGCACTACCGCCCCGGCGCGCCCGGCGCAGGGCTGCAGGCGCCCGCCGCATTGCTGCTCAAGCACTGCGGCGCCGGCAGCGGCGAGTTCGGCCGCTCCGAGGTCGACTACTACTTGCGCGACTACCTGGGTGCCGCCGATGCGCCGCTGCCGCGCTGCTTTGCGGCGGCCTATGCCGAGCCCCCGCGTCGCTACCACCTGCTGCTTGAAGACCTGTCGGCCAGCCACTGCACCGGCGACGATGCGCCGCGCGACCTGGCCCTGGCATTGGCGCTGGCCGATTCCCTGGCCGCCTTGCATGCCTACCGCTGGGGCGTGCAGCGCCTGCAGGCGGTCGGCCAGGCCGTAGCCGGGGCAACCCAGATCGACCGCTACCTGGCCCACATCAGACCTGGCCTGGCACCGCTGATGGCCGGGGCGGGCGACGCCTTGCCGGCGGCCTGGGGCCTGCGCCTGCCCGGCCTGGTGGACAGCCTGGCCGATGTTTTCAAGGCCCGGGCCCGGGATTGCCGTGGCATGACGCTGGTGCATGGCGACCTGAACCCCGGCAACCTGCTGGTGCCGCGCCGCGGCGCGGGCCGGCTGCTGCTGATCGACCGCCAGCCCTTCGACTGGTCGCTCACCGGGTGGCTGGGCGTCAGTGACCTGGCCGGCGCCCTGGTGCCCTGGTGGGACAGCGCGCTGCGCCGCCAGGTGCAGGGTCCGGCGCTGGCGCGCTACCACTCCGGCCTGCTGGCGCGCGGGGTGCGTGACTACGCCGCTGAGCAGTTGCAGGCCGATTGGCACCTGGGCGTGCTGATGTGCCTGCTGGTGCCGGTGGAATGGTGCGTGCTGCCCACCGACCGCGAGCGCATGCGCTGGCTGTGGACCGTGCAATTGCAAAGGGCGCTGGCCGCGCTGGACGAGCTGCCGGCCTGAGAGACTGAGAGTTTTTAGATCATGCCCGCTCACCACCTCAAAACGCACCCGCTCGTCGTTGCAAATGCTCGCCATAGCCCGGGCTATGGCTGCGCTTCGCGTCTAGATCGAGCACGTTTTGTGGCGTTGCTCGGTCACGCTCGAAATCCTCTCAGTCTCTGAGGCGTTGGCCTGCAGTGTGGGCCTGCAGCGCCTGGCCCGGCGCCGACAATGCGCCGATGAGACACCCTGTCCTGCTGGCGCTGGGCGCCGGCCTGCTGGTGCTGCTGGCGGCGTTTGCCGCGCCGCTGTGGCAGATGCTGCGCGGTGCGGCGGTCCCTGCCGGTGCGGCGCTGCCGGCGGCATCGCAGGGCCTGCCCTGGCAGGTGCAGGCCCTGCCCGACGGCCTGATCCAGGTGTTCGGCCTGGTGCCCGGCCGCGACGCCCTGGCCCAGGCCCAGGCCCGGCTGGGCGATGGCCTGCAGGTGGCGCTGGTGGCCCGGCTGGGCGAGGTGGGCACGCTGGAGGCCCTGGCCCAGCCCTACCTGGCCGGCTTCGTCAGTGGCCGGCTGGTGCTGGCCTTCGAACCCCCGGCCGACGCGCTGGCACGCTGGCGCGACCAGGCCGTTCGCAGCGAGGCCATGGCCGACGGCGTGCGCCGCTTTGTCCTGCGCCCGGCCGATCTGGACGAGGCGCGCCGGGCCTTGATGGTGGGCATCAGCTTCGTGCCGACGGTGCGCCTGAGCGACGCCGATGTGCGCCAGCGCTTCGGCCCGCCTGCCGAGCTGCGGCCCCTGGCCGCCGGCGCGGCGGTGCTGCTCTACCCGGCCATCGGCTTGTCGGCCAGCGTGGGGCCGGCCAGCCGGGGCGTGCTGCAGTACGTGGCGCCGCGCGATTTCGAGGCCCGCCTGCGGGCGCCGCTGGGGGCTGCGACGCCACCGGGGTCGGCACCAGGGTCGGCACCCTGATGGGCACGAGCGCGCGCCCCGCGCGTTTGTGGCCTAATCCTGGGTTGACTTTTCCAACCAACGGAGCCGACCCATGGGCAACAAGCTGATCACCGAAGCCGACCGCAAGGCCACCCCGCGCCCCGCCGCCCCCGTGGGCGTGACCTTCACCGCCCCCAAGGGCCAGAAGATCAGCCTCGAGCGCGGCTCGCACACCCGCAGCAAGAAAAACCCGGGCAAGCGGCCGCACAAAGGGGGCTGAGAGGCTGAGAGTTTTTCGATCATGCCCGCTCACCACCCCAAAACGCACCCGCTCGTCGTTGCAAATGCTCGCCATAGCCCGGGCTATGGCTGCG
>JAYUQJ010000600.1:0-6352 GCA_043756825.1 Betaproteobacteria bacterium
CTGCGCGCAGAGCCTCTTGCAAGGCGACGGCCTGGAGCACGGCGACGACGAGATGCAGCTCGTGCAACCCGCCAGCGCCGGCCGCCGCGGGCCGCTGCCAGTGCTGATGAGTGCACGCCATGAAACCGAAGAAGCCGAGCTGATCGTGGCGCGCATGTTGCAAGCGCAGGCCAATGGCGTGGCTTGGTCCGACATGGCCGTGTTGTGCCGCACGCGGCCGCAGATGCGCGCCATCGAGACCGCGTTGCGGCGCGCGCTGATTCCCCTGCAGAGCATGAACGCGTTGGCCTTCAAGCGCTTTGACTGGCAGCAGGCGAGCGTCAAGCTGCTGACGTTGCACAGCGCCAAGGGGCTGGAGTTTCCCTGGGTCTTCATCGCCGGCCTGCAGGCGCTGCCGATGCGCGACGAAGCGCTGGACGACGCACTGCGGCTGCTGTACGTGGGCATGACACGCGCCACGCAGCAACTGGTGCTGTCAGCACATGGCGAGTCGGCTGTTGTGCTGCGGGTGCGGGCTTCAGTGCAGGCCGTGGCGCAGCGTCTTGCACTGGGATAATTCGCCGATGTCAGTCAAAGAGACAGCCAAGCAGCGTGTGGTGGTGGGCCTGAGCGGGGGCGTGGACTCTGCGGTCAGCGCCTGGCTGCTGAAGCAGCAGGGGCATGAGGTCGTCGGCATCTTCATGAAGAACTGGGAGCAGGATGACGACAGCGAATACTGCGCGTCGAACATCGACTTTGTGGACGCTGCGGCGGTGGCCGACGTCATCGGCATCGAGATCGAACACGTCAACTTTGCCGCCGACTACAAGGAGCGTGTGTTCGCGGAATTCTTGCGCGAATACAGCGCCGGCCGCACGCCCAACCCCGACGTGCTGTGCAATGCCGAGATCAAGTTCAAGGCCTTTCTCGACCATGCATTGCGGCTGGGCGCCGACCGCATCGCCACGGGCCACTACGCCCGGGTTCGATGGAAGCCATCGAACCCGGGCATGGCCGAAGGCCGTCATGCCGAGTCGGACGCGGCCGCGCCCGACAGCGCCCGGGTGCGCGAGCAGGGCGGCCGCTTCGAGCTGCTCAAGGGCCTGGACCCGCTGAAGGACCAGAGCTACTTCCTGCATCGCCTGACCCAGGCCCAGTTGGCCAGCACCTGGTTCCCGCTGGGAGAGTTGCCCAAGACCGAGGTCCGCCGCCTCGCCCTGGAGGCCGGCCTGCCGAACGCCAGGAAGAAGGATTCGACCGGCATCTGCTTCATCGGCGAGCGGCCGTTCCGCGAATTCCTCAACCGCTACCTCAGCCACCAGCCCGGCCCCATCGTCGACGAGCGGGGCCGCACGCTGGGCCAGCATCTGGGCCTGAGCTTCTACACCCTGGGCCAGCGCCAGGGCCTGGGTATCGGCGGGGTCAAGGAGCCCGGGCCTCGAGGAGGGCACGGCAGCGCGGCGCGCGGCGGCGGTGATCATGCGCCGTGGTTCGTGGCCCGCAAGGACCTTGACCGCAACGCGCTGATCGTGGTGCAAGGCCACGACCACCCCTGGCTGCAGTCGGCCGAACTGGTGTTCGACGACGCCAGCTGGGTGGCCGGCAGTGCGCCCGCAGATGGCGATCTGGCGGCCAAGACCCGCTACCGCCAGGCCGATGCGGCGTGCCGCTTGCAGGCCAGCGCCGGCGGCTTCGGCCTGCACTTCAGCCAGCCGCAATGGGCGGTGACGCCAGGCCAGTCGGCGGTGCTGTACGCCGGCGAGGTCTGCCTGGGCGGCGGTGTGATCAGCGCCGCCCGGACGGCGCTTTGACACCCGGCGGCTGACCCGAACCCACGGCGCGGGGCGCCCGTGCCCCGGGCCGGCTCAAGTCGGGCCCCGGTGGCGCCGATAGGCATGGCAAGGCAGCCCGTTACCCGGGGCGCCCAACAGACCTTGCCAACCGCCATGCGCCTGAACCCACCCCCTGTTTCGACCCCCGGCCTTGCGCCTGCGCGCCGCGCCCGGGCCCCCCGGACCGCCTGCCTGCTGCGCCTGCTGGTCTGCCTGGTGCCGCTGGCGGCCAGCCATGCCGCACCGCTGGAGGTGGTGGTGACCGACAGCGCTGGCAAGCCGCTGCCCGGCGCCGCGGTGTTTCTGGAGTCGCGCGAGGCCCGGGCAGCGGTGCGGCCGGTCAACACCATCGAAATCGTGCAGAACGCACGACAGTTCTCGCCCATCGTCACCGTGGTGCCGGTGGGCAGCGCGGTGAGCTTTCCCAACCGCGACAGCGTGCGGCATCACCTGTACTCGTTTTCGCCGGCCAAGAAGTTCGAGATCAAGCTGTATGTCGGCACGCCGGCGGCGCCGGTGGTGTTCGACCAGTCCGGCATCGCTGCCCTGGGCTGCAATATCCACGACAACATGGCCGCCTGGGTGGTGGTGGTGGATACGCCCCACCACGGCCTGACCGGCGCCGACGGCAGGTTTCATCTGGCCCAGGTGCCGCCCGGCAGCTACCGGCTGCGCACCTGGCATCCCACCCTGCCGCCCGGCGCACCGGCCTTGGACCAGGCCCTGCAAGTCGGCGCCAGCGGCGGCCCGGCCGTCAATGTCAGGCTGGTGGGGCCGGCGCTGTGAATCTGCTGGCCCGGTTGCGCCAGCGCCGGCTCGGGCTGTCGGGGCGCATCGTCCTGCTGTCGCTGGCGCTGCTGCTGCTGGTGCAGGGCGCCGGCCTGGTGGTGATCCGCGAGCGCATCGACCGCAATGCCCACCGCCAGCTGGCCGACCGCCTGGACCTGGGCGAGCGGATCTGGCAACGCCTGCTGGACCAGCGCGCCGGCAAGCTGTCGCAAGGCACAGCGGTGCTGGCCGCCGATTTCGGCATGCGCGAGGCCTTGGGCACGCATGACCGGGCCACCCTGCAGTCGGCCCTGACCAACCACGGCCAGCGCATCGGCGCCACCCTGGGCGCGGTGCTGGACATCCAGCTCACGGTGCAGGCGCTGGCCGAAGGCGCGGACGCCAGCCTGGCGGCACCGCTGGCCCGGCTGGCCCCGGCCCTGGCCCAACGCCCGGGCCGCAGCACGGTGGCATTGGTGGCCGGCGCGCCCTACCAGTTCGTGATGGCGCCTATGCGGGCGCCGGCGTTGATCGGCTGGGTCGTGATGGGCTTCCCGCTCGACCAGGCCCTGGTGATGGACATGCAGGCCATCTCGGGCCTGCAGGCCACGCTGGTGGCCTTGCCCGAAGGCGCACAACCGGTGCTGCTGGCCAGCAGTTTCAGGTCCGGCGCGGATGCCCTGCCGCTGGTCGACAACCTGGCCGATGGCGACCTGCAATTGGCCGGCACCCCCCACCTCACGGCCACCTGGCCCGTGGCCAGTGGCGCCGAAGGCCGCATCGTGCTGCGCGCCGCCGGCTCGATCGCCGACGCCGTGGCGCCCTACCACAGCCTGCAATGGGTGCTGGCCACCATCACCGGGCTGGGCTTGCTGCTGTTCGGCGCCGGCAGCCTGCTCACGGCCCGGCATGTGACCGAACCCCTGCGCAGCCTGGTGCGCGCCAGCCAGGCCATCGGCCGGGGTGAGCCCGACCAGCCGCTGCAACACACCGGGCGCAATGACGAAATCGGCGAACTGGCCTGCGCCTTCGACCAGATGCGTGCCGACATCCACGGCCAGCAGCAGGAGATCCTGGCGTTGGCCTACCGCGACCGGCTCACCGGGCTGCCCAACCGGGTGTGCTTCCACGACCACGTGGTCCAGGCGATTGCCGCCGGACGGGTCAGCGGCCAGCCGCTGACCGTGATCATGCTGGGCCTGGACCGCTTCAAGAATGTCAACGATGTGCTGGGTTATGCCTTTGGCGACCGGCTGCTGGACTGCGTGGCGATGCGCCTGCGCCAGGTGGTGCGCGAGGGCGACACCGTGGCGCGCCTGGGCGGCGACGAATTTGCGCTGCTGCTGCCGCATGCCGACCTGGCCCTGGCCCAGGGCCTGGCGCAGCGCATCACCGCCGCGTTCGAGCAGGCGCTGGTGATCGACGACCACACCGTCGACCTGAGCGCCGGCCTGGGCCTGGCCGGCTGGCCCTTGCACGCGGACGATGCCGACACCCTGCTCAACCGGGCCGAGATCGCCATGTACGCGGCCAAACGGCGCACCGCCGGCGCCCAGGTCTACGACCCGGCGGCCGATACCGCCAGCGCCCAGACCCTGTCGTTGCTGGGCGACCTGCGCCGTGCCATCGACGGCAACGAGCTGCGCATGTATCTGCAGCCCAAGATCGCCATCGACAGCGGCGCGGTGTGTGGCGCCGAGGCCCTGGTGCGCTGGCAGCACCCCAGCCGCGGCCTGGTGCCGCCGATGGAGTTCATCCCGTTTGCCGAGCAAACCGGCTTTGTGCGCCAGCTCACGCTGTGGATCTTCGACCAGGCCGCCAACCAGCAGGTGGCGATGGCGATGCTGGGGGTCAGGCGCATCTCGGTGAACCTGTCCACCCGCGACCTGATGGACCCCGAGCTGCCCGACAAGCTTGACGCCATCCTGCGGCGCCACCATGCGGTGGCCGACGGCTTTTGCCTGGAAATCACCGAAAGCGCCATCATGGACGACCCGCAGCGCGCCGAGGCCACCCTGAACCGCCTGGCCGAGCGCGGTTTCAAGCTGTCGATCGACGACTTCGGCACCGGCTACTCGTCACTGGCCTACCTGCGCCGCCTGCCGGTGCATGAACTCAAGATCGACAAGAGCTTTGTGATGGCCATGGAAGACGCCTCGGGCGACGCGATGATCGTGCGCTCTACCATCGACCTGGCCCACACCCTGGGCCTGACGGTGGTGGCCGAGGGCATCGAGAACGAGGCCATCCTGATGAAGCTGCACGAGCTGCGCTGCGACGAGGGGCAGGGCTTCCACATGAGCAAGCCCTTGCCGGTGGCCGCCTTCCAGGACTGGGTGGCGCGTTGGCAGGCGCGGTCGCCGCTGGCGGTCGGCGCGGCGGCGCACCTGCAGTCGGGCGCCGCCCTGCTGCACTGAGGCCGCCCGGGACGGCGCTTCAGGCTGCGCGGCTGGGCTGTCGCACCGGCACGCACGGCCGGGCTGCCGGCAGGGCAGCGCCACAGAAACCGAACTGCAGCGCCGGCCGCTGGCCGCTCATCAGCTCGGCCAGGGCCTGGCCCGAACCGGCACCATGGGTCCAGCCCAGCGTGCCGTGGCCGGTGTTGAGCCACAGATTGGGCAGGCGGCTGCGGCCGATGTAAGGCAGGTTGTCGGGCGTGCTCGGCCGCAGGCCGGCCCAGAAATGCGGCTCGGTGGTGTCGGCCACGCCCGGGAACAAGGTTTCATAGCGCTGCACCAGCGCGGCGCAGCGGGTGCGCGCGGTGGCGCCGTCCAGTGAGGTGTCGTAGCCCGCCAGCTCGGCGGTGCCGGCGATGCGGATTTGGTCGCCCAGCCGGCTGATGGCGATCTTGCGGGCGTCATCGAGCAGGCTGACCACGCTGGCGTCCTGCGGGCGCTTGAGCCGCAGCGTGGCCGAGTAGCCCTTGGCCGGGTAGATGTTGAGCCAGATGCCCAAGGGCCGCAGCAGCGGCGCGGTGAATGAGCCCATCGCCGCCACATACTGATCGGCGACCAGGGTGCGCACAGCGCCGCCCTGCACCGGCCGCACCTGCACACCGCTGATCTGGCCGCCCTGGCTCAACAGCCCCTGCACTGCGGTCTCCTGCAGAAATCGGGCACCGCGCGCCCGGCACAGTGCGGCCAGTCGCTGGGTAAAGACCCGTGCGTCGCCCGACTCGTCGCTGGGCGTGAAGGTGCCGCCGTGGATCTGTGCACCGAAGGCGGCCAGCGCCGGCTCTACCTTCAACACCTCGTCGCGGCCCAGCACGCGCCGGTCGACGCCATAACGGCGCATCAGCTCGGCGCCCGCCACGCCGGCCCGGAAATCAGCCTGTGACGAAAAGAAGTGCAGGATGCCGCGCTCCAGGCGCTGGTACTCGATGCCCGTGTCCGCCACCACCTGCTTGAGCGAATCATGGCTGTAGCGGCCCAGCGCCACCAACTGGCGCACATTGCGCTCGAATGCAGCGCCATTGCACTGGCCCAGAAACGACAGGCCCCAGCGCCACTGGTGCGGGTCCAGCCGCGGGCGAAACAGCAAGGGTGAGTCATCGCGCAGCAACCACTTGACCACCTTGAGCGGCGCGCCGGCATGGGCCCAGGGCTCGCAAAAACTCACCGAGATCTGCGCGCCATTGGCAAAGCTGGTCTCCAGCGCAGCCTCGGGCTGCCGGTCGACCACCGTGACCTCGTGGCCCTGCTGCAGCAAATGCCAGGCCGTGGCCACGCCGATGATGCCGGCGCCAAGAACGATGACTTCCATGCCTGTCTCCT
>JAYUQJ010000601.1:0-6337 GCA_043756825.1 Betaproteobacteria bacterium
GGCCAGCTTGCGATAGGCCTTCTTGATGTCTTCGTCGGACGCGTTCTTGGGCACGCCCAGGATGTCGTAAAAATCTCGTTTGGCCATGGCATGTGCTGCGGGGCTTCAGGAAAGAAAATCCCCCGTGAGCGACGGGGCACTCGCGGGGGCGTTTTAGCAAGTGCGCCGGGGGTTTATGGGCGGTCCTTGACTTCGGTGAAATCGGCGTCGACCACGTTATCGTCGGCCGCTTTGGACTTGGGCGCCTCGCCAGGCGCATTGCCCGCTGCCCCACCAGCCGCCGCGGCCGCCGCGGCCTGTGCCGCCTGCGCGTCGGCATAGACCTTCTCGCCGAGCTTCTGGCTGGCCGCCATCAGGGCCTCGGTCTTGGTGTCGATGGTGGCCTTGTCGTCGCTCTTCAGCGCTTCTTCCACGTCCTTCAGCGCGGCTTCGATCTTTTCTTTCTCGCCGGCGTCGAGCTTGTCGCCGTGTTCGGCCAGGCTCTTGCGCACCGAGTGCATGGCGGCGTCGGCCTGGTTGCGGGCCTGCACCAGTTCAAGCTTCTTGGCATCTTCGGCGGCGTTGACTTCGGCGTCGCGCACCATCTTCTGGATCTCTTCTTCATTCAGGCCCGAGTTGGCCTTGATGGTGATCTTGTTTTCCTTGCCGGTGGCCTTGTCCTTGGCGCCCACGTGCAGGATGCCGTTGGCATCGATGTCGAAGGTCACCTCGATCTGCGGCAGGCCGCGCGGCGACGGCGGGATGCCTTCGAGGTTGAACTCACCCAGGCTCTTGTTGCCCGAGGCCAGCTCGCGCTCACCCTGGTAGACCTTGATGGTCACGGCCGGCTGGTTGTCGTCGGCGGTGCTGAAGGTTTGCGCAAACTTGGTCGGGATGGTGGTGTTCTTCTTGATCATCTTGGTCATCACGCCGCCGAGCGTTTCGATGCCCAGGCTCAGCGGGGTGACATCGAGCAGCAGCACGTCCTTGCGCTCACCACCCAGCACCTGGCCCTGGATGGCGGCACCGACGGCCACAGCCTCGTCGGGGTTGACGTCCTTGCGCGGCTCTTTGCCAAAGAACTCCTTGACCTTCTCCTGCACCTTGGGCATGCGGCTCATGCCACCCACCAGGATGATGTCGTCGATCTCGCTGACCTTGATGCCGGCGTCCTTGACGGCGATGCGGCAGGGCTCCATCGTGCGCTCGATCAACTCATCGACCAGGCTTTCCAGCTTGGCGCGGGTCAGCTTGATGTTCAGGTGCCTGGGGCCCGAGGCATCGGCCGTCACATAAGGCAGGTTGATGTCGGTCTGCGTATTGCTCGACAGCTCGATCTTGGCTTTTTCGGCGGCTTCTTTCAGGCGCTGCAGGGCCAGCACGTCCTTGGTCAGGTCGACGCCTTGTTCCTTCTTGAACTCGGTGACGATGTAGTCGATCAGGCGTTGGTCGAAATCCTCGCCGCCCAGAAAGGTGTCGCCATTGGTCGACAGCACTTCAAACTGCTTTTCACCGTCGACATCGGCAATCTCGATGATCGAGATGTCGAAGGTGCCGCCGCCCAGGTCGAACACCGCGATCTTGCGGTCGCCCTTGCCATGCTTGTCCAGGCCGAAGGCCAGGGCCGCAGCGGTGGGCTCATTGATGATGCGCTTGACATCCAGGCCGGCGATGCGGCCGGCGTCCTTGGTGGCCTGGCGCTGGCTGTCATTGAAGTAGGCCGGCACCGTGATCACGGCCTCGGTCACTTCTTCGCCGAGGTAGTCTTCGGCGGTCTTCTTCATTTTGCGCAGCACTTCGGCCGATACCTGCGGCGGTGCAATTTTCTTGCCACGCACCTCGACCCAGGCGTCGCCGTTATCGGCCGCAGCGATGGTGTAGGGCATCAGCCCGATGTCCTTCTGCACCTCTTTCTCGGTGAACTTGCGGCCGATCAGGCGCTTGACGGCGTACAGGGTGTTGCGCGGGTTGGTGACAGCCTGACGCTTGGCCGACGCGCCGACCAGCACCTCGCCGTCTTCCTGGTAGGCGATGATCGACGGCGTGGTGCGGGCACCCTCGCTGTTCTCGATCACCTTGGTGGTGTTGCCTTCCATGATGGCCACGCACGAATTGGTGGTGCCGAGGTCGATGCCGATGATCTTGCCCATGATGTGATGCTCCTGTAAGGGGGTAGTACTTGGTTCTGAATTGCGGGCCGGTCCGGCACTTTCAAGTGCGTTTTGGCGAGGGCCGACTGCGATCGGGGTGGCGCTGGTGCGGACGGGTGTGTTTGCTGCGCTGGGACGCCGGTGAGCCGGGCTTACTTGGGCGCGGCCACAGTCACCAGGGCCGGGCGCAGCACGCGGTCGGCGATCAGGTAACCCTTCTGCAGCACCGCCACCACGGTGTTGGCGTCCTGCTCGGCCGGCACCATGCTGATGGCCTGGTGCTGGTGCGGGTCGAATTTGGTGCCGCTGGGCGGGTTGATTGCCATCACCTTGTTGCGCTCCAGCGCCACCACCAGTTGGCGCAGCGTGGCGTGGACGCCCTCCAGCAATTGCTCAGGCCGGGCATCCGGCAGGGCGATCGCGGCTTCCAGGCTGTCTTTCACCGGCAGCAGGCTTTCGGCAAACGACTCGACCGCGAACTTGCGGGCCTTGCTGATGTCTTCTTCAGCCCGGCGGCGGATGTTTTCAACCTCGGCCTTGGCGCGCAGGTAGGCGTCGGCCACCTCGGTGTGCTTGGCTTCCAGCTCGGCCAGGCGTCTTTCGACGCTGGGGGCGGCTGGCTCGGCAGCGGGCAGGTCGGGCAGGCTGCCACCGTCAACAAAGGGGTTGGCGTGGGCAGACAGGGGGTTGGCGGGGTCGTTCTCCGGCGTCGTCATGTCGGTGGCTTTGCGGTTTTTTTTGAAAGGGTTGAACACGGTTTGCAACGGGTTGTTGGGGATATGGGGGCCCCGCCCCGCGGTTCAAGGGGGGCATTCGGTCAGCCCCCTGCAGGTTCTGCCGGCCTGTGGCGGGCCGGGCCACCGGCCGCGTCAATCGTCGTCGATCGACGCGCTCCAGCGTTGCCAATCGGCCTGGCTGCGGGTCAGCTCGCGCCGGTCGCGCTTGGTCGGGCGGCCCTGCTCGATGCTCAAGGCGGGCTCGGCCGCCAGACGCCGGGTCTCGGCCTCGCGGGTGCGCCGCGCCAGGCTGTCAGCGGTCTCTTCGTACAGGGCCTGGGCCACCGGCGCCGGGCCACGCACCGCGCTCAGCGCCTTGACCAGGACGGTGCGCTGCACCGGGCCCTGGCGCATTTCCAGTGTGTCGCCCGCCCGCAGGTCGCGCGACGGCTTGGCGGCCTGGCCATTGACACTGATCCGGCCCTTGACGATCTCGTCCACCGCCAGCGCCCGGGTCTTGTAGAAGCGGGCTGCCCACAACCATTTGTCCAGCCGCATCTCGGCGGCGGGCGCGGGCTTGCCGGCGGATCGGTCGGGCGCAGCGGCTTTCATGCGGGCGGATTGTCGGCCAGCCCCAGCTGCACCCGGGCGTCCAGCCCCAGTACCCGGCCCTGCACCCGCCGGTTGTCCAGGCTCAGGCTGCCGCCCATCGACTGCACGATCTGCTGGCAGATGGCCAGTCCCAGGCCGGCGCCACCCGGGCTGTGGCCCGCGCCGAAGGCCTGCAGCAGGCGCGGGCGCAGTGCTTCGTCGATGCCCGGCCCGCTGTCGGCGATGGTCAGGCAGGCCTGCCCGTCAGCCCGGGACAGCCGCACCGACAAGGGCCCGCCGGGCGGTGACAGCTTGATCGCGTTGTGCAGCAGATTGCGGGTCAGCTCCCGCAGGGCCCAGGCATGGCCGTGCACGGATGCCGTTACGGTGTCCAGCTCGAAGTCCAGTCCCTTGTCAGCGATCAGCGGGGCCAGGTCCAGCGCCACCTCCCGCACCGATTCGGCCCAGTCCAGGCCGGCGGCGTCGCCCTGCTGACGCAACTGCTCCACCTTGGCCAGGGACAACATCTGGTTGGCCAGGCGGGTAGCGCCGTCCACCGTGCGCTGGATGTCGTGCAGGGCCTGTTCATGGGGCAGGTCGCCGCGCAGCGCCGATTGCACTTGCGTCTTCAGCACCGCCAAGGGTGTGCGCAGCTGGTGCGATGCATCCCGCACAAAGCGCTGCTGGTGCGCCAGCAGCCGGGCCTGGCGGCCCAAGGCGTCATTGGTGGCATTGATCAGTGGCATCAGCTCTTGCGGCGTCTGCGGCGCGTCGATCGGCGTCAGGTCATCGGCGCTGCGCGCCAGGATGGCCTCGCTCAGCGCCCGCACCGGCCGGGTGGCGCGCTGCACCACTAGCACCACCACCACCGCGATCACTGCCAGCAGCAGAGCCTGGCGCCGCAGCGTGTCGGCCAGCACCTGGCGGGCCAGGGTCTGGCGCAGTTCCAGTGTCTCGGCCACCTGGATGGTGGCCATGCCTTGGCCGGCCAGGCCGGCCACCGGTTGCAGCAACACCGCCACACGCACCGGCTGGCCGAGGTAGTGGTCGTCATAAAAATCCACCAGCGCGGCATAGATGCCGCGGTCGGGCAACTTGCCATGCCAGCCGGGCAGGTCGGCGAAGCCCGAGACCATCTCGCCGTGAAAACCGGTGACCTTGTAGTAGAGGCGGCTGCGGTTGTCTGCCTCGAAAGCCTCCAGCGCCGAGTAGGGCACTTGGGCCAGCAGGCGCGGCTGGTCTGGTGTGCCGGCCACGTCGAGTTGCTCGCCGATGGATTTGGCCGACGCCAGCAGGGTGCGGTCGTAGGCCGTGTCCGCCGTGCGCAGGGCCTGGCGGTAGACGCTGGCGGTGTCCAGCGCCACCAGCAGGCCCACCGGCAGCAGGATGCCCAGCAGCAGGCGGCTGCGCATCGATCGATGCCGCAGCCAGGGCAGCCCTGCGCGGCTACGGCCCCATCGGGGCATCAGGGCTCGGCCCTCAGCAGGTAGCCCAGCCCGCGCAGCGTGACCAGCCGGGCGTTGGTGGCGGCCAGGCGCTTGCGCAAGCGGTAGGCCACCACCTCGATGGCGTCGGGCTGCACCTCGCCCTCGCCGGCAAAGACCAGCTCGAACAGGCGCTCCTTGGCCACCGCCTGCCCGGGCCGGGCCAGCAGCGCGCGCAGCAGCGCGGCCTCGCGCGGCGCCAGCTCCAGCGCCTGACCGGCGTGGTAGACCGCGCCACTTTCGCTGTCGGCCTGCAAGCCGCAGAAGGCGGGCGTGGCGCCGGCACCGGCCGTGCCGCCCGCCACGCCGCCGCGCCGCGCCAGCGCCATCACCCGGGCCTCCAGCTCGTCCAGGTCGAAGGGCTTGGGCAGGTAGTCGTCGGCGCCGGTGTTCAGGCCCAGGATACGGTCGCCCACGGTGCCGCGCGCGGTGAGGATGATCACCGGCGTGCGCAGGCCCTCGGCGCGCGCAGCGGCCAGCACGTCCAGGCCGTCGCGGCCGGGCAGGTTCAGGTCGAGCAGCACCACGTCGGGCAGGCTGGCGCGCCAGCGGTCCAGCGCGCGGGCGCCGTCGTCACAGCCCACCACTTGCAGGCCACGGCGCTCGAAGCTGCGCTTGAGCGTGGCCTGCATCGTCGGGTTGTCTTCGATCAACAGCAGCTTCATGGGTGGCGCGGTCGGGGGGCCGGATCGGCCGGTGCCCTGGTGTTTTCCCGGGGTACTTGGACAGCCGTTCGACAGCCAGCGGCGTCAGCATCGGGATTCTGGCTGCAATCCGTGCGGCCACCGGTACACCCACCGTGGTGGCCGTCGGATTCACACCCCCGCAGGAGACCACCCCATGCGCCGCGATACCTTTCTTCGCTCGATGACCGCCCTGGCCGCTGCCGGCCTGCTGCCCCAGATGGCCCTAGCCAATGGCGCCAATCTGAAGATGATGATCCCGGCCAATCCGGGCGGTGGCTGGGACACCACCGGCCGCGCGCTGGGCAAGGCCTTGCAGGATGCCGGCGTCGCAGCCACGGTCAGCTACGACAACAAGGGCGGCGCGGCCGGTGCCATCGGCCTGGCCCAGTTTGCCAACGCCAGCAAGGGCGACGGCAACGCACTGATGGTGATGGGCGCGGTGATGCTGGGCGGCATCATCACCGGCAAGCCGCCCGTCTCGCTCGACAAGGTCACGCCGATCGCCCGTCTGACCAGCGAATACAACGTCTTCGTGCTGCCGGCCAACTCGCCCTTCAAGACCATGAAGGACGTGGTCGAGCAGATGAAGAAGGACCCCGGCAGTGTCAAGTGGGGTGGCGGCTCGCGCGGGTCCACCGAGCACATCGCAGCGGCGATGATCGCCCGCGAGGTGGGCGTGGACCCCAGCCGCATCAACTATGTGGCCTTCCGCGGCGGCGGCGAGGCCACCG
>JAYUQJ010000602.1:0-6313 GCA_043756825.1 Betaproteobacteria bacterium
CTCTGCCGACGGCAGGTTCGGCGGCCAGACACCGGATTTTCTTGCGGCGACGCGGCCAATCGATCGTCAATCCAAACCGCCGTGCAAAGCCTGAACCGCGCCAAGGTCAGGTGACTGCCTTGCGCTGGCGGAATTGCGGCCGCAGGAAGGCCTGGGTGGCCATGATGTCTTTCAAGGAGGCCACGGCGTGCCATACGTCGGCATAGCCCACGTACAGCGGCGCGAAGCCGAAGCGCAGGATGTTGGGTGCACGGAAATCGCCAATCACGCCGCGCGCTATCAGGGCTTGCATGATGGCGTGGCCGTCGGCATGGGTCAGCGCCACCTGGCTGCCCCGCTGATGTGCGTCACGCGGAGACGCCAGCGCAAAGCCGGGCACTTCCTGGTCCACCAGCGCAATGAACAACTCGGTGAGGGCGACGCTCTTGGCGCGCAGTTCGAGCATGTCGACCCCATCGAAAGCGGTGAGTGCGGCCTCCAGCGCCAACAGGCCCAACTGCGAAGCCGTGCCCACCAACAGGCTGTCCATGCCAGGGGCGGGTTCGTAGTCGGGCGTGAACTCGAAGGGCCGCGCATGGCCGTGCCAGCCGGTGAGCGGTTGCCGCATCAGGGCATGGTGACGCTGCGCGGCGAAGGCAAAGGCCGGCGCGCCCGGCCCGCCATTGAGGTATTTGTAGCCGCAGCCCACCGCAAAATCTGCGTCACAGCCATTCAGATCACAAGGCAGGGCCCCCGCCGTATGGGCCAGATCCCACACCACCAGGGCACCTACTTCGTGGGCACGGCGGGTGAGGGCGGCCATGTCGTACACCTGGCCACTGCGGTAGTTGACGTGGGTGAGGGTCAGCACCGCCACGTCCTCGTTCAAGCGGGCCATCACATCACCGGCAGGTAGCGCTTCGAAGCGCGCGTTCACCAGATCGGCCACACCTTGGGCCATATAGGCATCGGTGGGAAAGTTGCCTTGCTCGCCCAGGATGATGGACCGTCCGGCGCGCATGCGAAGTGCCACCACCAGCAGCTTGAAGAGGTTGACAGACGTGCTGTCCGCCACGATGACCTCGTGTCCCTGTGCGCCGATCAGCCGAGCCACTTGCGCCCCGACGCGCTGGGGCGCGGGGTACCAATCGGCGTCGTTCCAGCTGCGGATCAAGCCGACGCCCCATTCTTGCTCGACTGCCTGGCGCAGCCGCGGGCTCACGGCCTTGGGCAGGGCGCCCAGTGAATTGCCGTCCAGGTAGATGACGCCGGTGGGCAATTCGAAGCGCTGGCGGCAATGACGCAGGGGATCGATGCTGTCCTGGTGTTGGCAAGCCGCCAGGGTGAGGGGTGTGGAACTGGAGGGCATGGGTCTTGGCTCGATCGGCAGTCAGTCTTGAGTCCAGCGACGATATCGCCCCCAAGCGCCCGCGCATCCAGAGTCTTACCCTGGGGCTGGGCCCTGGCAGGTTCACTCGATCCGCAAGCGGCGTGGTCCGGCGCCTGCGTCCCATTGCCACAGGCTGCTGTCGGCGCCCCATGCAATCGTTGCAGTGTCGCCCGCTGCCACCCCTGCGATGCCTTCGCGCAGCCTGCGCGGGTTTGTGCCAAACCCGTCGCCCCAGGCCCACAGGCTGTGGTCAGTGCGGATCGCCGCCGAGTGGCGGGAGCCCGTGGCGATGGCGCGAGCACCCTCGAAAATCTGGCCCCAGCGATCGGCCTTGTCGCCCAGGCCGTGCGCCCCCAGTGGCCCGAAACGGTTGCCGCCGGTGCCCATCACCGCACCCGCACTGCCGAGGTAGAGCGCATGCCCGGTGTGCGCCACCACCGCGACGGCGTTGACGGCGGTGTTGACAAATTGGGGGGTGGCCGTGAGGCGCCCGTCGCCATACTGGCCGCGGTGTGCCAGGCCCTTGACCCAGAGCGTGCCGTCGCGGCGGACGAAGTAATCAGCACTGTCGCCGATGCAGGCCTGGACCACGTCGCCAGCGATGCGCTGCGGGCTCGGCAAGCCGCCGCCGCCCTGCCACAGTAGCTGGTCGTGGTCGATCGCGAACCAGCCCGATTGGCCGCTGGCAAATGCGGCCACGCCGCGCATCAGGGTGGTGGCCGAGCCGGGCGCCGCCTCCCATCGGACCAGTTGGCCGTCGTTCTGCAGGGCGAAATAGGCGTCCTGGCTGACGCCCACCTGCCTGGCGCCTGCGCGCATGCGGACGGGCTGCCCACGGCCCACCCAGCCGTAGGCCACGCCGCCCAGCAAGGCCATGTGGCGGTCGTAGTAGGACGCCAGTTGCGGGCCGGAACTGTCGGCAAGCGAAGGGGTGGTGGTCATGGCGAAGGGCCCGCTGGTCAGGACCAGAAACTGGCGACGCAGCATCGGGCTGTTGCGATGTCAGTGGCGCACGCCGGCCCGGCGCAGGATCTCGGCGATCTTGCGCTGGCCGCGCCGTTCGGCGTGTGCCAGAGGCGTCACGCCCTGCGCATCGGCCCGCTGCGGGCTGGCGCCGTGCAGCACCAGCAACTGCACGATCTCGGCGTGCGCGCCGCCACCGTCGCCCAGGATGATGGCCTCCAGCAGCGCCGTCCAGCCCAGGCGGTTGACATGGTCGACCTCGATAGGGGTCTTCAACAGCTCGCGCACGGTTTCGACATGGCCGTGGTGCGCCGCCGGTATCAATGCGGTACCGCCATAGCGGTTGGTGCTTTTCAGGTCGGCGCCTGCGGCGAGCGTCATGCGCAGTATCGCCAACCGCCCCTGTGCGCCCGCATACAGGAAGGGCGAGTCCTGGATCTCGTCCCTGGCGTTCACGTTGGCGCCGCGCTCGATCAGCAGCCGCGCCGCGTCGATGTGGTCGGCCTGCGTGGCGGCCAGCAGGGCGGTGCGGCCGCGTGCATCGCGGGTGTCTGCCGCCACACCGGCATCGAGCAAGCGCCGCAGCGCCGCCAGGTCGCCGGCCGAAGCCGCAAGCACCAGTGCCGGCGTAGCGGCTACGCACCGCAGCGGCCATGCCACGCTGCCGGCCAGCAAGGTGCGTCGCCTCATCGGGGTGCCCCAAGGTCGGTCAAGGACTCGCCGTAGACCATGCGGGCGATGCCGGCCCAAGCCGCGGCGGCCTCGCACATGCGGCAGGGGCGCGAGGTGGACACCAGCACGCAGCCGGACAGGTCATGCGTGCGCAGCTGGCGCGCGGCATCGCGCAGGGCCTCCATCTCGGCATGCGCGGTGGGGTCTGTGGCGGTGACCACGCGGCTGGGCGCGGCGCCCACGATCTGCCCGTCGCGCAACACCACCGCGCCATAGGCTTGGTCACCGGCACGCAGTGCGGCGTCGCGCAAAGCCTCGGCGCGCTGCATCGCCTGGCGCAATGGCGTATCGGCGGCCCAGGCGGGCACGCCGATCCCGGGCAGCGCAAGCAGGCAGCTTCGGCGGCGAATGCCAGGTGGGCAACGGTGCAGCGCCATGCCTGCATTCTGCCCAACGCGGCCCACCGGTGGAAGCTTCGGCCGGCTCGGCCCGCCCGGCGGCTGCCGGTCGGCCGGTTCGCCGGTCTGCCGCTCATGGCGCTCATGGCGCTCATGGCGCTCAGGGATGCCGGTCCTGGTCCCCGCCCGCCGGCTGGGGCATGGGGTAGGCATCTGCCACATAGGCCGGCCCCTTCATGACCCTGACGATGAAGCAGCCCAGTGCCAAGGTCAGCACCAAGGACCCATGCACCATCACCAGGCCGACCAGGGCGAAGTCCCACAACAGCAGAGCCGCATCGCTGGTGCCGGCCGGGTCGGCGGGCGGCGCAAGGGCGTGGTTCGCGCCGGCCTGCAAGCGGCCTACGCAGTCCAGCAAGAAGCCGACATGGCGCGGGTCGCACTCGGGGCCGGCCAGCCACAGGCCGGCTCGATCACCACCAGGCCGAGCGCCCGCTCGAAGTGCAGGGCCTCGGCCAGCGGGGCATGGTCGCGCAGGCGCAGGTCGCGCTTGAACCAGGCCAGCGCGGCGGCGCGCATGTCAACCCTGGCTTGGCGATGGATCGGTTGACGGGTCAGCGAGGCGCATCGGCGGTGCCGGCTGCGGGCCGCTCCAGGCGTCGGGCCCAACGTTGCAGCACGGGCCGGCAGTGCAGGAACACGCGGTACAGCCGCTCCAGGGCCCAGGCGGCGCCCGGCAGGCGGCCGGCGCGGGCCAGCCAGCGCCAGCCCGGCAGCGCTGCCCACAGCGCCAGAAAGGCTTGCGCGCCGCTGAGCAGGTGGCCATCGCTCTGGCGCACATGAAAGCGGGCCAGCAGCTGGGCCCGCGTGGTGCCGGGTGGCAGGGTCAATGCGGTGTCGTTGACATCGGCAAAACACACCGGGGCACGGCTTTGCAGGCCCCGGTAGAGACCCATCTCGCGCCGGCAGAGCGGGCAGGCGCCGTCGTACAGCACGGTCAGCGGTGGCGAATCAGGCAGGTGCGGATTCACCATGCTGGCACCTCATTGCAGGCCAAGACATCGTTGGCCGAACCCAGGCCGCGCGAGGCGCGGGCCCACCATTGCGAACACGAGTCGCAGCGCCGCTCGACCGGCGGGAACAGCGCCGGTGCCGCAGCGCAATCGGCCCAGCGAGGCAGCCACGCTGCCAGATGGGGCTCGGCGATGCTGCGCACTTGGCGGGCGCTGGCCAATGCGGACCCGATGGCGGCGGCGTCGCCGTACCAGCGCCGGGGGGCGACTTCGGCCATGCGACGGCCCACGAATTGCCAGCGCTGCTCGCTCCAGGGCCAGGCCTGGTGAAACTCGGCCAGCAGGATGCCGATCACCACCGTGTCGGCGGGCAGCGTGGCTGGCAGTGGCCCCAGGTTCCACGGGTGCACCAGCCAGACGTCCTTGCCGGCCACGGCCGCGCTGTCGGGCACGCTTGTGCCGAATGGGGCGGGGGGCGATGCCAGCCGGTCGGGCTCGGACATTGCCGGGCCGCGCTCGGATGCGTCGTGGCGGCCGGGCAGACACTGCCCCGGCTGTCGTGCCAGGCGGTCGAGCACTTCGTAGCTGGTGTCGATCACGCTGCCCGGGCTGTGCCAGTCCGCAGGGGCGTAGCGGGCCACGTTGTCGGCATTGAAGACATACGGTTTGTGGCTGGCGGTGCCTGCCACCCACTGCCAGCTGAGGTGATTGCTGGCCAGGTCGCCGTCGAGCAGGTGGGCATAGAGCCAGTCGGCCCCGGCGCGCCAGTGCACCTTGCGCACATGCACGATGTAGCTGGCCAGCCACATGCGGGCATGGTTGTGCAACATGCCGGTGGCATACAGCGTGCGCACCGCCTGGTCCACCACCGGCACGCCGGTGCGGCCGCCGCAGATGTCGGCCGGCAGTTGCCGGGTGTAGGCGGTCTCTGGCAGCGGACCCTCGTGCAGCGACTGCAGGATGCCGTCGGCGAGGTGCTGCCAGACGTGACAGAAATAGGCGCGCCAGCCCAGTTCAAGGACGAACTTGTGCTGCAGGTCCAGCGGGTGGCGCGCGGCCACGCCCGTCAGTACCTCAGACAGCGAAACGAGACCGTGGGTGAGGTAGGGCGACAGCCCGGTCACGGCGCCGTCCAGCGCGTTGCGCGTGCGGGCGTAGGCGGCAGGCCGCACGGCGGCGATGCGGTCCTGCGCGGCAGCCAGGGTGGGTGCGAAGGCTTCAAGCATGCCCATCTGCCCCCGCGCCGGCCACCCGGTCTGCCCCAACCTGGCCGCTGCGGAGGGCCGCTGCACGCTCGACCACCGCCTGCTTCTGCGCGTCGGTCAGGCGGACCACGTTCTTCACCTGCAGCGCCATGCGCGGGTTCTTGGCCAGCCGGGTTTCATGGCGCATCAGGAAATCCCAGTACAAGGTGGTGAAGGGGCAGGCGGTGTCGCCGCTGCGCTGCGCGGGGTCGTAGCGGCAACCCTTGCAGTGCGGGCTCATGCGCTGGATGTACTTGCCGGTGGCGATGTAGGGCTTGCTGCCCATCACGCCGCCGTCGGCGTACTGGCCCATGCCCAGGGTGTTGGGCAATTCGACCCATTCGACCGCATCCACATACACCGCCAGGTACCAGGCGTGGACCTGCTGCGGCTGAACCCCCAGCATCAGCGCGTACAGGCCGACGACCATCAGGCGCTGGATGTGGTTGGCGTAACCGTGCGCGAGGGTCTGTTCCAGTGCATCGCGCAGGCAGGCCATATCGGTGGCGCCGGTCCAGTACCAGGCAGGCAGATTCTGCTGCGCATCAAGCGCATTGCGCTCGAGGTAGCCCGGCATCTGGGTCCAGTAGACGCCGCGCACGTACTCGCGCCAGCCCAGGATCTGGCGGATGAAACCCTCGACGCTGGCCAGCG
>JAYUQJ010000603.1:0-6295 GCA_043756825.1 Betaproteobacteria bacterium
GTCTCGCGGGCGGCTTGCTCGGCCACCTGGCGGCCCTCCGTGCGCGCGGCCTCGGCCTCGGCCCGGGCGGCTTCGGCCTCGGCCCGGGCCTCGGCCAAGGCTTCTTCGATGCTCTCGCGGGCCTGTTCAACGGCCGCGCGCACGGTCTCGCTGGTTTGGGGCGGCAGGCGTATGGTGATCTCGGGTTCGGAGGCCCGCGTCGCTGCGGGCGACGACCCGGCGCCGGCCGCTGCCGACGCGGATTTGGCACCCGGTGTGATGCGCACCCCGCTGGCGTCGATCGAGATATTGACGCCGGACTTGCCCCCCTTGGGCGGGGTTTCGACATGGACCCCGGGCCGGGCCGATGGCGCTGGCGCCTTGGGCGCTGCCGGGGGGGCCGGGCGGTCCTCGGGGGGCAGGTCCGGCTCGCCGGGGACCGTGACGGTGTTGGTGTAGGTCCAGCTGAAGGGCGGGATGTTCTGCAGCACGCCCGAGACGATCATCAGCAGGATCGACAGCACGATGAAGCGCCGCCAGGTGATGCCGATCAGCCAGGTGGCATAGGCATGGAAGGCGCGCACACAGGCCGCCGAGAAGCGCTGCCAGCGGGCGGGCCAGGGCTTGGCGCGGTCAGGGTTCATCTCGGTGCGGTGGCGGCCGGCAGTGCAGGGTGGGCGGCCAGGTGCCGCGATGCTTGCACTGTACGCAGGCCTGCCGGGGCCGCGCGCCGGTATCCGACGGCTGGCACGGCCGGCTGACAGGGTGCAGCGCCGGCCGACGGGCCGCCGCTGCACCGCTGGCTCAGCCTCTCAGTCTCTCAGCCCGGTGTCAACGGCTGTACAGCAGCTGCGGCAGCCAAAGGCCGATGGCCGGGAACTGGTACAGCAGCACGATCGCCAGTACCTGTATGCCCATGAAGGGCAGCATGCCGGCAAAGATCTGGTTCAGCGTGACATGCGGCGGGCTCACCCCCTTCAGGTAGAAGGCCGCCATTGCCACCGGTGGGCTGAGGAAGGCGGTCTGCAGGTTCAGCGCCACCAGCAGGCCGAAGAACAGCGGGTCGACGCCAAAGTTGTCGAGCAGCGGGATGAAGATGGGCATGAAGATCACGATGATCTCGGTCCATTCGAGTGGCCAGCCCAGGATGAAGATGATCACCTGGCTGAGCACCAGGAACTGGGTCTTGCTCAGGTCCATCGACATCACCCAGCGCTCGACCAGTTCCTGCCCACCCAGCAGCGCAAAGGCGGCTGAGAAGATGGCCGAGCCGACGAACAACCAGCACACCATGGCGCTGGTCTTGGCGGTGAGGAACACGCTCTCCTTGAGCACCGTCATGTTGAACTGCCGGTAGGCCACCGCCAGCAGGAAGCCGCCAAAGGCGCCCACCGCCGCTGCCTCGGTGGGCGTGGCCAGGCCCATCACGATCGAGCCCAGCACCGCCAGGATCAACACCAGCAGCGGGAAGAAGCTGGACAAGAGCATCTTGAAGATCTCCAGCCGCTGGAAGCTGAGCAGGGTGTAGAAGCCGATCAGGGCTGCCAGGCTCACGCCGGCGCCGATCCACCAGCCACGGGTGGCCGGGCTGCGGGTGGTGGTGAGGGTCTGGGCCGTGGCGCCGGGCGGTTCTTGCACCCCTGCGGTGCCGGGGCTGGTCGCCGCCGTTGCGGCGGCGGGTGCGGCACCCGGAGGCTCCTTGACACCTGAGTCGGCGCCGGGCTCCTGCGGCGCGCTCGACGCACTGGGCGGCTCGGCCAGGCCGCTGCTGTCGCCCCTGGGCGGCTCGGCCAGGGCGCCTTCGGCGGCCGCCGTGTCCTTCACGCTGCCGGGCGGTGCCTGCAGGCCGCCCCCGGCGGAGTCCGATGCCACGGTGGCGTTGGTGCGCGCGGTGGCGGCCACCGCATCAGCATCCGGTGCGGCGGTGTTGGCATGCCAGCTCAGCAGCAGCGCGGCGGCGACGATCAGCGCCGGCACCAGCGCCACGCCCAGCTGGCGCAGGATGTAGCCGGTGGGCACGGCCAGATTGCGGCCGCCCTTGAGGGCCTTGACCAGCGCCGGCAGTGCGGTGTTGGAGATCTGCCGGGCGATCGGCTCGGTCAGCGCCGGCAATGCCACAAAGCGGTCGGCGGCCGACAGCGGCGGCATCAGGTGTGGCTTGAACCAGGCCAGCACCACGACGTAGATCACGTACAGCCCGGCCAGCATGATGCCGGGGAAGAAGGCGCCGGCGTAGAGCTGCACCACCGACACCCCGGCGGTGGCACCGTAGACGATCAGCATCACGCTGGGCGGGATCAGGATGCCCAGGCAGCCGCCGGCGGTGATGGCGCCGGCCGAGACCCGCACGTCGTAGCCGCCGCGCAGCATCTGCGGCAGCGCCAGCAGGCCCATCAGCGTGACCACCGCGCCGACGATACCGGTGGCGGTTGCAAACACCGCGCAGGTGAACAGCGTGGCCACCGCCAGCGAGCCCGGCACCCGCGCCATCGCCAGGTGCAGGCTCTTGAAGAGCTTTTCGATCAGGTTGGCGCGCTCGACCAGATAGCCCATGAAGACGAACAGCGGGATGCTGATCAGCACATCGTTGCCCATCACCTTGAAGGCCGCCTGCACCATCAGCGTGAGGGTCTTGGAGGTGTTCTGCTCATAGGCGATCCAGGTGAAGATCATGCCCATGCCCATCAGCGTGAAGGCGGTGGGGAAGCCCAGCATGATCGCCACCACCACCAGTGCCAGCATCATCAGGCCCAGGTGGCCGGTGCTGATCTTCGGCGCCATCACCAGCATCACCAGCGTGCCGGCAATGATCAGCGCCATCAGGATGAAGCCGAACCACAACTCCTTGCGGATCTTGAAACCGGCGCTCATTTCGTGCCTCCGTGCGGCGCCACGAACTGATCGAGTGCGGCGATGTCCTCGTCCTTCACATGCATCATGGCCTTGAGCTTCTCGACGTCGACTTCTTCCACGTCCTGCTCGCGCGACGGCCACACGCCGTCGCGGATGCACAGCCCGCAGCGCACCATTTCCACCAGGCCCTGCAGCAGCAGCATGCCACCGGCCAGCGGGATGCCGAACTTGAAGGGGTAGAGCGGCAAGGGCGTGGCCGAGAAGGTGGATTCGCGGATCGCGGCCGACTCACTGGCGAAGACCCAGCCGGCCCAGGTGAGTGCCACGATGCCGGGCATGAAGAACAACACGTAGAGGATCAGGTCCAGGGTGGCCTGGGTGCGCGGCATGAAGAAGCCGTAGAGCACGTCACCGCGCACATGGCCGTTCTTGGCCAGGGTGTAGGCGCCAGCCATCATGAACAGCGTGCCGTACATCATGATCTGGGCGTCCAGCGCCCAGTCGTGCGGGTTGTTCAGGGCGTAGCGCGAGAACACCTCCCAGCTGATCATCAAGGTCAGTGCAACGATCAGCCAGGCAAAGAACTGGCCCAGCCAGGTGGACAAGCGGTCCACGGTCAACAGCAGCCCTTGCATCGGGGGCCTCCTCAGGAAAGGTCGGCAGATCGCGGACGGTCAAGAAAAAGGGCCACCGGCCTTGCAGCAGCGGTGGCCCTGGCAGGCGCGCGGGGCGGGATCAGGCCTTCTTGGCCGGGGCGCGGAAGTAGTGGTTCCAGGCCATCTTGAAATCGACCATGTAGTCGTTCTGCCACTGGCCGGCGCGCTGGGCAAATTCGCGCTGGCTGTCCATCACCTTCTTGAACTGCGGGTTATCCAGCGATTTGGCCGCGGTGACCTTGTCCCAGGCCGCCAGCTGGGCGCGCAGGATGGCGTCGGGCGTCTTGTAGAAATTGACCTTGTCCTTGGTCTTCAGCTCGATGTAGTCCTGGCTGTTGCGCTGGATCGCCTTCCAGCTCATGTCGGCGCTGGCGGCCTGCACGGCATAATCGATGATGGCCTTCAGTTCGGCCGGCAGGGCGTCGTACTTGCCCTTGTTGAACAGGATCTCGAACTGCTCGCCGCTCTGGTGGAAGCTCTGCAGCATGCAGTTCTTGACCACGTCGGGGAAGCCCAGGATGCGGTCGCTGGTGGCGTTGTTGAACTCGGCCGCATCCAGCAGGCCGCGGTCGAGCGCCGGCACGATCTCACCGCCCGGCAGCGGGTTGACCGATGCGCCCAGCTCCTTGAAGATGTCGATCGACAGGCCCACGGTGCGGTACTTCAGGCCCTTCAAATCTTCGACCTTGGCGATCGGCTTCTTGAACCAGCCCAGTGGCTGCGTGGGCATGGGACCGTAGATGAAGGACGTGACGTCGATGTTCAGGCTCTTGTAGATCTCGTCGAGCAGGGCCTTGCCGCCGCCGTAGTAGTGCCAGCTGAGCACCATGTTCGGGTCCATGCCGAAGGCCGGGCCCGAGCCCCACAGCGCCAGTGCGGTGCTCTTGCCATAGTGGTAGGCCAGCACGCCGTGGCCGCCGTCGAGCGTGCCCTTGTTCACCGCGTCCAGCAACTGGAAGGCCGGCACCACCGAGCCCGAAGGCAGCACCTCGATCTTCAGGCGCCCGCCGGCCATGTCATTGACCTTCTTGGCGAAGTCGGTGGCCATCTCGTGGAAGATGTCCTTGGCCGGCCAGGTGCTCTGGAAACGCAGGCTCACGGTCTGCGCCTTCGAGATCATCGGCGCCGCCAGCCCGCCCGCAGCCACGGTGCCGACGGCAGCCTTTTGCAGGAACTGGCGGCGCGGCGCGCCAGGCTTATTGATGTCGCTCATGGGGGATCTCCGGGGTGCAGAAAAAGGGGCGCTGGTCCATACGCCATGCCACCCAACACTATCGACCAGCGCCTGCGGCGCTGCAATGGGGTCATCCCTGGTCAGGCAGGCAGGGCCGACGACAAGCTGTCGCTGCGAGCGCCCGGCCCGCCGGCGTTCAGGGCTGCTTGATCGCCTCGGCCTGCACCACCAGGCGCACCGCGTCGGAGAAGCCGAAGTTCAGGCCCCAGTTCATGCCGTACTGGCTGCGCACGATGCTGGTTTCGAAATCGCCGCCGCAGACCTCGACCTTGAGCATCTGGTTCATGTAGCAGTTGAAGTTGACCGCCTTGAGCGTGACCGGCTGGGTCTTGCCCAGCAAGGTGAGCTGGCCGCTGATCTCGCTGACCTTGTCGCCATTGAAGCTGAACCTGTCACCCACGAAGCGGGCGGTGGGAAATTCAGCCACGTTGAAGAAATCCTTGCTCTGCAGGTGCTTGTCGAAGGCCGGCGTGCCCGAGCTGATCGAGCCGGTCTCAATGGTGATGTCGAGCCGGCCGGTCTTGGCGGCCTTGTCGAACTGCACCGTGCCGGCCTTCCTGTCGAAGCGGCCGCGGTTGGTGGACGTGCCGAAATGCGAGATCTCGAAGGTGGCGAAGGTATGCGTCGGGTCGATCGCATAGGTGGCCGGCTGGGCCTGGGCGCCCAGCGTGGCGGCGGCAAGGGTGGCGGCAATCAGGGTGCTGCGGATCATCGGTGAGGTCCTGGTGTTGAGGTGGGGTGGGAAACAGGGGGTTTCAGAGCGGCGCCATGCCGCTCAGGGCGAGCTTGAACTTCACGGTGACATCGTTGGCCACCATCGAGGTGTCGGCCCATTCGCCGTCACCGATCTTGAAATCCAGGCGCTTGATGACGAAGCTGCCACTGGCGGTGCTGGCAGCGCCGGCCTGGCTGACATGCACCGGCACCACCACGTCCTGGCTGGCGCCCTTGATGCTGAGCGTGCCGCGCACCTCGAACCTGCCGCCGCCGAGGGCCTTGACGGCACTGCTCTGGAAGCTGGCGGTGGGGAACTTGGCGACGTTGAACCAGGCTGCCTTGGGCACCTCGGCGTCAGTCTCGGCGGCGCCAAAGCTGGCGCTGCCGGTCTGGATCGTGAAGCCGATCCTGGCCGCCTCCGGCTTCTTGGGGTCAAAGTGGACGGCGGCGGCGAATTGCTTGAACCGGCCTTCCACCGGCACGCCCATCTGCTTGCTGACGAAGCTGATTTCGCTCTGCGCGGGCACCACCTGCTGGGCCAGGGCGGCCCCTGCCGTGCAGCCCAGCGTGAGCAACACTGTGAATCTGGAATGCATCTGGAATCCTGCGGTTTCAGCCGCGGCCTGGCCGCATGCGTTGGATCAGGCCATCGTGGTCAATGAACTGGTGTTTGAGCGCGCCGGCCACATGCAGCAGCACCAGCCCGGCCATCAGCAGCGCGCTGCGCTCGTGCCAGGGCTTGATGACTTCGGCCAGGGCCTTGTCCACCGGCACGAAATCGGGCAGGGGCAGCACGCCAAACCAGACCACCGGATAGCCGGCAGCCGAGCTGTAGGCCCAGCCCACCAAGGGCACG
>JAYUQJ010000604.1:0-6274 GCA_043756825.1 Betaproteobacteria bacterium
TGCAGGCCGCCACCGCCTTCGGGGTGCCGCCGCGGCGCATCATGGCCCGCCACATCCTGCCCAATGTGATGCACCTGGTGCTGATCACCACGGTGCTGAACTTCAGTGACCTGATCCTGTACGAGGCGGTGCTCACCTACGTGGGCGTGGGCGTGGACCCCAGCACCAGCAGCTTTGGCGGCATGATCAACCTGGCCCGCAGCGAGATGAGCCGCGACCCGGTGGTGTGGTGGAGCTTTGCCGCCGCCTTCGGCTTCATGGTCACGCTGGTGCTGGCGGCCAATCTGTTTGCCGATGGCGTGCGCGACGCCTTCGACCCGCGCGCCCGCGCCCTGCGGCCGCGCCTGGCGCTGCGCAAGCCGGCGGCCGGAGCCTGAGCATGCTGCGCATCGACGATCTGCAAGTGGAGCTGGATGCCGAGTCGGGCATCGTGCGCGCCATCGACGGGCTGAGCCTGGCCCTGCAGCGGGGCGAGACCTTCGCGTTGGTGGGTGAATCCGGCTGCGGCAAGAGCATGACCGCGCTGGCGCTGATGCGCCTGCTGCCTGAGAGCGGTGCGGTCACTGCCGGTGACATCCACCTGGACGACACCGACGTGCTGGGCCTGCCCGAATCCGGCATGCGCGCGGTGCGCGGCGGGCGCATCGGCATGATCTTCCAGGAGCCCGGCACCAGCCTGAACCCGGTGCTGACCGTGGGAAGGCAGATGGTGGAGGCCATCGAGACCCACACCGCGCTGCGCGGCGACGCGGCGCGCGCCAAGGCCATCGACTGGCTGCAGCGGGTGGGCATCCCCGAGCCCGAACGGCGCATCGACGATTACCCCTTCCGCATGAGCGGCGGCCAGAAGCAGCGGGTGATGATCGCCATGACGCTGGCCGCCGAGCCCGACTACCTGATCGCAGACGAGCCCACCACCGCGCTGGACGTGACGATCCAGGCGCAGATCCTGACGCTGCTGGCCGACCTGCAGCGCGAACATGGCATGGGCCTGCTGCTGATCACGCATGACCTGGCGGTGGTGGCCGGCATGGCCCAGCACGTCGCCCTGATGTATGCCGGCCAGATCATCGAGGTGGCGCCGGCGGCGCAGTTCTTTGCCAGGCCGCAGCACCCCTATGCCCAGGCGCTGCTGCAGGCCCTGCCGGGGGCCGGCCGGCGCGGTGCCGAGCTGGCGGCGATTGCCGGCACCGTGCCGCCACTGACCCAGGTGTTCGACGGCTGCCGCTTCGCCCCGCGCTGCGCGCATGCGCTGCCCAGTTGCCACACGACGCGGCCGGTGCTCACCGGCCCGGCGGGCTCGCAGGTGCGTTGCCTGCTGCTGGCGCCCGGCGGGCCGGGGCTGGGCGGCCCGGCGCCGGCGGTACCTGCCACGGCCAGGGCTGGCGCCAGCGCTGCAGTGGCCCCCGGGGCCGGCGCAGCGCCGCTGCTGCAGGTCAGCGACCTGAGCGTCAGCTTCGTGCTGCGCAAGCGCCTGCTGCAGCGCCAGGCCCAGCGCTTCGATGCCGTCAAGGGTGTGTCCTTCAGCGTGGCGGCCGGCCAGACCCTGGCGCTGGTGGGCGAGTCGGGCTGCGGCAAGACCACCACCGGCAAGGCCATCGTGCAACTGCTGCGCGGCCAGGCCGAGATCACCGGCCTGGCCTTGCTGGACGGCCAGAACCTGTTCGACCTGCAGGGCGAGGCGCTGCGCGAAGCGCGCAAGGCGGTGCAGATCATCTTCCAGGACCCGTTCGCCTCGCTCAACCCGCGCATGCGGGTGGCCGAGATCCTGGACGAAGGCCTGGCCGCGCTGCAACCCCAGACCACGCCGGACGAGCGGCGCAGCCGCATCCTGCGGATCACTGAGCAGGTGGGCCTGCGCCGCGAGGCCCTGCAGCGCTGGCCGCACGAGTTCTCGGGCGGCCAGCGCCAGCGCATCGCCATCGCCCGCGCGCTGGCGGTGCAGCCGCGCCTGATCGTCTGCGACGAGCCGACGTCGGCGCTGGATGTCAGCGTGCAGGCGCAGATCCTCAACCTGCTGCGCGAGCTGCAGCGCGAGCTGGGTGTCAGCTACCTCTTCATCACCCACAACATCGCGGTGGTGGAGTACATCGCCGACAGCGTGGCGGTGATGCGCGCCGGCCGCATCGTCGAGCTGGGCACCAGCGGCGAGGTGCTGAACCGGCCGCAGGACGACTACACCCGCACGCTGCTGGCGGCGGTGCCAAGGATGTGAGCCGAACCCGACAACAAGGTCCGCAGGGTCATGCCACCCCGTCAACATGCTGATGCCACATGAACCACAAGCCCACCTCACACCCCGGCGAGCAGCCGGCCAACACTCAGGCCTCATTGTTTGACGACTTGACCGCCGGCACACCAGCCGCCGGCCCGGCGCTGCTGGCCATCCCGGTGCCGGCAGCAGCGCAGAACAAGGCGCAGCGCGTTTTCAACAAGCTGATCGAGCAGATCCGCCAGCATCGCGATCTGCTGGCGCAGTGGCAGCAGTTCGAGTCGCGATATCAGCAGCGCGTGGCCACCGAGTTGCAGCCCGCCCAAGCGGAACTCACCGCCGCCCGCCTCAAGCTTCTGCGCCTGCTGGACCAGTTGCTCGCCGACCCCCACACCGAGCCCCGGCTGTCCAAACCCCAGCGCCGCAAGCTGCGGGCCTGGCTACCGCAACTGGCGGCAACGGTGCTAGAAGACGGCCCCGACGCCGAGGCCGAGGCGGTGTTTGACCGCTACAGCGACATCTGCCATGCCGACCAGCAACAGATCGCGCTGGCCGAGGCGGAGGCGATGTTTGGCCACATCCTGGGCGAGGAGATGATCGAAGGCCACAAGGCCGAGTCGGTCGAAGAGCTGATGCGCCACGCCGCCGAGGGCCTGGCGCGCGCCCAGGCCGAGCATGCGGCGCGCGCTGCCGACCGACCGCAAACCGGCGGATCAGCCAAGGCAAGGGCGGCCAGGCAGCGGCAGCAGGAGGCGGCCCAGCAAGCCGCCCAGCAGGCCGGCCAGTCGGTGCGCGAAGCCTTCCGCAAGCTGGCCAGCGCCCTGCACCCCGACCGCGAGACCGACCCGGCCGCCCGCGAGCACAAGACCCGGCTGATGCAGCAGGCCAACCAGGCCTACGAGCGCAACGACCTGCTGACCCTGCTGAGCATGCAGCTGGATCTGGAGCAGATCGACGGCCAGCACCTGGCCAGCCTGCCCGAGGCGCGGCTGGCCCACTACAACCGGGTGCTGCGTGAGCAATTGGCGGCCTTGCAGCAGGAGCTGGGCGAATGCACCGCGCATTTCCGTATGGGGATGGGTTTGAACCCGCGCGAGCTGACACCGGCCGTGATTGACAAGGCGCTGGCGCGAGACATTGAAGACCTGCACCGATTCACCCACCTGATCGAGTTGGACATCGCCCAGCTGCTCGACCCCGCGACCCGCCGCCAAGCCATCGCCGAGATCGAACTGCCCGACCCGGGCGACAACGAGCCCGACGCGTTTGAGGTGATGTTGTTGATGGAGGCCTTGGCCGGTGCGCAAGCCGTTCGGCCAGCCCGCAAAAAAGGGCGGCGGCGATAGCCGCCGCAAGGGCATCGTTGCGCTCAAACGCGTGAACGAATCAGGCGCTCAATACCGAGCCGGTGGGTTCCAGCAGTGCGTCCGGCAGCCGCAGCAGCAAGGCCGCGCCAAGCGTGTCCTGCAAACGCTCAAAGCGCGCGACAAAGACATCAACCCGCTCGGCCGGATCAACATTGCCTTGCTGTGAGCGCTGCCAGGCGTGCGCTGTCATGGCGGTCCACAACGGCCAGGACAAGTCGCCTTCAGGCAGAGCCCGGTATCGGGGCAGCTTGCAAGCTGGCCTTCCAGTGCGCCCAGGCCTGCATCATGGCGCCGGCCGATTCCACAGCCGCCAGCACCGCAGCGTGGCGCAGGTCGGCTGTGCCCGGGTACTCATGCGCCAGCCGGTTGCGCACATCGCGCCAGGCCAGCCAGGGCTCGACATCCAGAAGCCCGATCTTCTCCAACTTGTCCAGGCGGTCGCGCATGGGCCAGGCCTCGTGCGGCTCACGCAACCAAGTCAAGGTGGCCGGCACCAGCCGTTCACCCATCGCATCCTGCAGCTTGGTGAAGCGATAGAGGATTTGGTCCGTCAGGCGGCGTATGGCGGGATCGTTCTCGAGACTGTCGCTGCTGATCGTCGGTTGAGCCCGCCAATCGGCCAGCGCCTCGCTCAGCGCCAAGCCGTGGCGATCACATTCCCAGACCGCCGTTGCAAGCGCTGCGTTGGCCACAGCTTGGCTCATGTCGTGACCAGTTCAATGGCTTGACGCCTGGCCTCGGTAAGCACCAGCTTGTCCCCGGGCTCACTGGCCGCGGCCACCAGGATGTCGATGCGTCGCTCACCCAGCAGCCGGTACAGCCGCGCCGCCAAGCGGGTGCGAAGCTCGACCTGGGCCCTGGCGTCCAGCGGCGCAGGCGGCTCAACCAGCAGATCGATATCACCGCCGCGCCGGCTGTCATCGGTGCGCGAGCCAAACAACATCACACGACTGCCAGCCGGCAGCACCGCCTGCGCTGCGGCGGTGATGGCGGTCAGTTCGGCAGGGGCCAATCTCATGCGGGGGAGTTTACGGCGCCACTGCTGGCTGCCGAGCAGTGAGGCGGCGCAAGGCGTGATCGTGCTCCAGCGCGTCGCTGCCGATATCCGGCTGGGCCCGCCAAGCGGTCAGCGCTTTGCAGCGTTGATCGACCCCTGTCCTGGATCCCCAGCGCTCAGGCGCTACGCGGCGGGCGGATCAGCGTCTCGGCTGCAATACCCAGCCCCTCGTGCAGGCGCCACACCATGGCCATGCTCAGGCGCCGCTTGCCGCTCAGCACCTCCGACACGCGGCCCCGGCTGCCGATCATGGGCTCCAGGTCTCGGTTGGTCAGCCCCTGCTGCTCCATGCTGAACTTGATGGCCTCAATAGGGTCAGGCGGCAGCATCGGAAGGTGCTTGGCCTCATAGGCCATGATCAGCGCAATCAGCGCCTCAAAGTGCGCGCCTTCGTCGCTGTCGGGCTCGGGGTCGGTGTCGAAGTACGGCTCCACCAGCTTGAGCGCCGCCTGGTAATCGGCCTCCGTGCGGATGGGGCGCAGGGTAAATCGCTGGTCAGTCATTGCTTGGGCTCCACAGTGGCGGCATTGACAGCGTCGTACTGCGCATGCGTGCCGACAAACTTGATGTAGACGGCACCGTAGCGGTAGGCCACCGCCACCACCAACCGGTAGGCGTTGCCGTGGATATTGAACACCACCCGGTTACCTGCCAGAAAGCTGGCGTTGGCATGCCAGCGCTTGATGTCTTGCGGCTGTTGCCACTGGGCCTGTCCGGCATCCTCCAGCCAAGTGCGCAGTGCCCGCTCGGCCTCCGGGTGTACTGCCCAGAACGCTGACAGGTTGAGCTTGGTGATCACTAACATGCAGTGAATTTTGATCCCATTTTGGGAGCAAGTCAAGTCGTCGAACCAGATGCGGCCAGACTTGCCGGTTGCGATTTGAACCGGAATGCCCAGGCGCCACTACAGGCGTGGCGGCGGCTGGTCGAGCGCGGTGACCACGTGGCAGCCGACCCCGCCCACCCGCTGCATGGCCTGGTTGACTTGCTGGCCTACCGCATCCGCGAGTACGAAGACCGCGTGCACCCGTGGCCCGATGCCGCCACACCCGCGCAGGTGCTGGCCAGCCAGCTTGATGCAGGCGCATGGGCTGACGCAGGCGCAGCTGCCCGAGGTGGGCTCGCAGGGTTGAAGCGGGCCATCGCCTGGGCAAGCACCGCCAGAAGTGCATGTCGATCCCCGTCGTCAACAAAGATCGGTTCGCGCCGGTCGCCTCGCGAAGTAAGGTGGTCGATAACACCGGGGAACTCGATTCCCGACGTGCACGCGGTGGACGGGACAGGCGCGGGGACTACGCGGGGTGAAGCAAAGTGCAAGACCTGACCCCGTCTTCTGGCGCTTGGGCTAAGATGGTGGGACGCACTTTTCTATAAATTGCTGAATCGTATTCCTATAATATGTTTATCGAGGCTGGCCAACATGCAAACTTCTGACAAGACCATCGACCACAGCACGCTGCGACGCCTGGTAGACGCTGGCGCCCAGGTTGGCGCCGAGGTGGTCGGCGGCGCCGGCGGTTGGGGGGTGGTCATCAGCTGCGGCCGCGCCAGCCAGACGCTGGCCGCCACGCGTGGCGCGCCGCGGACCTGGCGCCAGTTCGAGACGCTGGCCGGCTACCTGAAGGAGCTTGGCATCGT
>JAYUQJ010000605.1:0-50080 GCA_043756825.1 Betaproteobacteria bacterium
CAGCCATAGCCCGGGCTATGGCGAGCATTTGCAACGACGAGCGGGTGCGTTTTGGGGTGCTGAGCGGGCATGATCGAAAAACTCTCAGTCTCTCAGCCCCGACCCTTGCGCCCGGGCGGCGTTGCGGGCTGCAGCGCCTGGTGCAGCGCCAGGTATTCCAGGGCCAGCTTGTGGCGCGGGTCCAGGTGGATCATCGGCAAGGCCCGCTCGTGCGATTCCTTGATCTTCACACTGGCACTCAGGTAAGGCTGCAGCACCGGCAGGCCTTCATCGATCAACTCCTGCACCAGCCGCTGCGGCAGATTGGCACGTGGCTGGAACTGGTTGACCACGATACCGCTGACCACCAGGTCGCGGTTGTGGTCGGCCTGGATCTCCTGCACGCTGTCCATCAAGGCGTACAGCGCCCGGCGCGAAAAATCATCGCAATCGAAGGGAATCAGGCAGCCCTGGCATGCGATCAGCGCAGACCGGGTGTAGAAATTCAGCGCGGGCGGGGTGTCGATGTAGATGCGGTCATAGCCCTCCAGGCCGGCCAGGGCGTCGCGCAGCTTGTAGATCTTGTAGCGCGATTCCAGCTTGCCGTGCAGTTCCTCCAGCTTCGGGCTGGACGGCAGCAGGTGCAGCTTGTCGAAAGGCGTGGCGGTGATGAATTCTTCGGTGGCCTGGGCACGCAGGGTGAACCTCAAGGTCTGGTCAAAGAATTCGGCAGCGCTGTCGCCCAAGGCATCCGCACCCGCGCCCAGCAGGTAGCGGGTCGAATTGCCCTGCGGGTCGAGGTCCACCACCAGGGTGCGCAGGCCCTGGTCGGCGCTGATCGCCGCCAGGTTGCAGGCGATGGTGGATTTGCCCACGCCGCCCTTCTGGTTGAAAACGACATAGCGCATGAGGCTGAAGGCTCCGGGTGCGGAAGACGCTCCCATGAACGCCAAGACTTGTTATTTTGCACTGCAGCAAGGTGCGCGCCGGCATCCCCTGATCTAGGGGCGCAAAGCCGGCTTGATTGTCATTGCGGCATCACGCCTTCAGCGCACAATACGCTTGTCTTGGCGATAACCGACCGCACCAATGGGCGGGCTACCGGAACCCGTAACCGGCGCCAACACAAGCGGCTCAGGCGCAAGCCCGAACCGTGAGCAGGGGCCACTTCGGTGGCCCTTGGCTTTTGTGCCCTGCCGCAGGCAGGCCCTTCGCGACGCGCGTCGCCGACCAGCACCGGTGCGGCACGTTAGGGACAATGCCTTATGCTCCGCCGCAGCTTCGACGCGCGAACGGCGCTCGTCAGCCATCCACAGGAGCACCGCCTTGGCGACCCCGAACTATTCATACGAAAAACGCCAGCGTGAACTGGCCAAGAAGCGCAAGAACGAAGAAAAGCTGCTCAAGAAAAAGCAGTCCGGCCCGGCAGACGGCGTCGGCCCCGGCGACGACAAGCACAACAACGCCCCGGCCGACGCGACGCCAGGCGATTCGGGCAGCGCACCTGCCGGACGCTGATCGGTTCGGGCACCCGGCTGCCGGCACCAGGCAGGCAAAAAAAAACCGCACCCTGGGGTGCGGTTTTCATTTGGGCCGGCGCACCCGGCGCCGACCGGCAGGCTGATTTACAGCGTGCGGATGTTGGCAGCCTGCAGGCCCTTGGGGCCTTGCTTGACTTCAAATTCGACGCGCTGGTTTTCGGCCAGGGTACGGAAGCCGCCGTTGTTGCGGATTTCGCTGAAGTGGGCGAACAGGTCCTTGCTGCCGTCTTCAGGGGTGATGAAGCCGAAGCCCTTGCCGTCGTTGAACCATTTGACGACGCCAGTTTGGGTGGTGCTCATGGAGAGTTTCCTTTGAGTGGATTGAAGATGAAAAGACAACCGCTCAGGCAAATGCCCAGCGCGGACAGAGACACTCAAGAAACGTCAAACCGGGAGTTCCAACCTGGACGGGCCTTCTGTAAACCCTTGCCGCGGGTGGCAAGAGCTGGACATCGGGCGGTACGGGGATAAGACCTTGTGGAAACGGCCTCGTGCATGTCTGTGCCCGGACTGTAACAGGGAACGGTACTGCAGGTGCGCCCGGGCATCGCTGGCGCGTCTAGAGGCGCTTGCCCAATCCAGGGCGGCCACGGCCGCAGCCTTCAGTCCCTATCATCTGGGTACAACGGGATTGCAAAGGCTGGGCATGTTCGACTACGTGGTGATTGGTGGCGGGTCCGCCGGCTGTGTACTGGCTTCGCGCTTGACCGAAGACCCGGCGGTGCGGGTGGCCCTGCTGGAGGCCGGTGCGGCGGACCGCAGCGCAGTGATCCACTGCCCGGCCGGCCTGGCACTGATGTCCAAGATTCCCGCACTGAACTGGCGCTTCGATACCGTGCCGCAACCCGGGCTGAATGGCCGCAAGGGCTACCAGCCGCGCGGCAAGGTGTTGGGGGGGTCGAGTTCGGTCAACGCCATGGTCTACATCCGGGGCCAGCGTGCCGATTACGACGCCTGGGCCGCCGAGGGCAATCCGGGCTGGGGTTTTGACGATCTCCTGCCGTATTTCAAGCGCTCCGAGAACAACGCCCGCGGCGCCGACGCCTGGCATGGCAGTGGCGGCCCCTTGCAGGTGCAGGACCTGCTGCAACCCCACCGGGGCAGCGGCCTGTTCGTACAGGCCGCGCAACAGGCCGGCCACGCCTTGAACCTCGATTTCAATGGCGCCAGCCAAGAGGGCGTCGGGCCCTACCAGGTCACCCACCGGGGCGGCGAACGCTGCAGCGCCGCCAAGGCTTACCTGGGCCTGGCCCTGGGACGCCCCAATTTGCAGGTGATCACTGGCGCGCATGCCACCCGCATCCTGTTCGACGGCACACGCGCCAGCGGGGTCGAGTACCTGGTGGACGGCACACGCCAGCAGGTCATGGCCCGCGGCGAAGTGCTGCTCAGCGCCGGTGCCTTGCAATCCCCGCAATTGCTGATGCTCAGCGGCATCGGCCCGGCCGACCACCTGCAGGCACTGGGCATCGCCGTGCGCCAGGATCAGCCCGGCGTCGGCGCGCAATTGCACGACCATGTGGACGTGGTGCAGGTGGTGGACGCCCCGGCGGCCAAGGACTTGTTCGGCCTGTCCTTCAGCGGTCTGGTGCAGGCCGTGCAAGGCATCCTGGAATGGCGACGCCACCGCACCGGCATGCTGACCACCAATTTTGCCGAGGCGGGTGGCTTCATCCGCAGCAGCCCGGACAAGCAGGCGCCCGACCTGCAACTTCATTTCGTGATCGGCAAACTCATCGATCACGGCCGCAAGCCGGTCTTCGGCCACGGCTATTCCTGCCACGTCTGCCTGCTCGACCCCGAAAGCCGCGGCAGCTTGCGCCTGGCCAGCCCCGACCCCCATGCCGCGCCGCTGATCGACCCGGCCTTCTTGCAGGCGCCCGGTGATCTTGCTCGCATGGTGCGCGGTTTCAAACTGATGCGCGCGATTCTTGAGCAGCCCGCGCTGGCGGGCCTGGGCGGACGCGAGTTGGCAGTCTCTGCCGGCGCGCAGACCGACGAGCAGATCGCCCAGTACATCCGCAGCTACGCCGACACCATCTACCATCCAGTGGGCAGCTGCCGCATGGGACTGGGCACGCGGGACGTGGTCGACAGCGAGCTGCGGGTCAAGGGCGTGCCGGGGCTGCGGGTGGTGGATGCGTCGATCATGCCGCGCGTGGTGTCAGGCAATACCAATGCGCCGACGATGGCCATTGCCGAGAAAGCCTGTGACCTGATCAAGCAAAGCCGCCGCAGCGCTTGAGCCTGCGCCGGGCACTGCCGCCATGACCGATCGCAGAGGCCATGGGGAACGGTGGAACATCTTTAGGCTTTCTGCCATAATCCGAGGCTGCGCTGATCTTGGTCAGCGCATTTCGTTCATCCCACTGACCCTCATCGAGCCGGCCCTGGCAAACCGCTGAACCTTCAGCGCCAGGATTCCACCGCGTCTCGAGTCCTGGTTGGCGGCGATGCCGTCGCTTCAGGACGTCAGGGCATGCAGGCGAGATTCCAGGGGACTCACCCTGCGGGATCGGCTGCTTTCTTCTCGCCCCAATCTTCCGTTGAAGTCGCGACCCCACTGCGGTCGTCTGCAAATGTTTGCAGCGCCGTGGCTGGCTTTGCTGTGGTCACAAGCCACCGGAGTCGGCCGGATTTGAAGAAGAAAGTTGCTGATCATGAGTTTTGACCTGAACCTCGAACCCGTCCTGGCCGACGCCCTGACCTCGGACCTGAACCCTGACCTGCCCCTGGCCGCACTGCCCGCCGTGGCCGGTGCCGCCTTCACGGGCCTGGGTCTGCCGCCCGAAATCGTCAAGGCCATCAACCACGCCGGCTATGCCACGCCTACCGACGTGCAGGCCCGCGCGGTGCCGGCGGCCTTGAGCGGCCGCGACCTGCTGGTTTCGTCGCAGACCGGCAGCGGCAAGACGGCGGCCTTCGTCTGGCCGGCCTTGCAGTGCATCCTGGCTGCGCGCCTGGATCCGGCCAAGAAGCGCGCCAAGGGCCAACCCTGCGGCCCGCGCATCCTTGTGCTGGCGCCCACCCGTGAACTGGCCCAGCAGGTCTCGAAGGCCTGCACCGAATACGGCTACGGGGTGCAGGGCTTGCGCGTGGCCCATGTGGTCGGTGGCGTGCCCTACCAGGCCCAACTCAAAGCCCTGCGTGCGCCGCTGGACGTGCTGATCGCCACCCCGGGCCGCTTGCTCGACCTGATGAATTCGGGCGTGGCCCTGCTGTCGCAAGTAGAAATGCTGATCCTGGACGAAGCCGACCGCATGCTCGACATGGGCTTCATCGACGACATCACCGCGATTGCCCAGGCCGTGCCGCAGACGCGCCAGACCTTGATGTTCTCGGCCACCTTTGCCGGCAATGTCGGACACCTGGCCCAGCAGCTGACGCGCGAGCCGCAGCGCATCAACGTCGACAACCACACCGACACCCATGCCGCCATCGAGCAACGCCTGCATTGGGCCGACAGCATGCACCACAAGCATGCCTTGCTCGAGCAGTTGCTGAACGACAAGGACATGGACCAGTGCCTGGTCTTCACCAGTACCCAGCGTGATGCCGACGAAGTGGCCTTCAAGCTGCAGCAGATCGGCCATGCCGTGGCCGCGCTGCACGGCGGCATGCCGCAGGGTCGTCGCAACCGCGTGTTGCAGGACCTGCGCAACCGCCACCTGCGCGTGCTGGTGGCCACCGACGTGGCCGCCCGCGGCATCGATGTGCCCACCATCAGCCACGTGATCAACCACGGCCTGCCGATGAAGCCCGAGGACTACATCCACCGCATCGGCCGCACCGGCCGCGCCGGCCGCACCGGCCTGGCGATCACGCTGGCTGAGCGTCGCGATGTCGGCATGATCCGCCGCATCGAGCGCTTCACGACCCAGCCGATCGCGGTCAGCGTGGTGCCGGGCCTGGAGCCCAAGTACACCGCACCGACGATGAACGGCCCGGGCAATGGCCCGCGTCCCGGCTTTGCCGGCCGCGGCCGGCCCAGCTTTGGCGCACCGCGAGGCGCAGAGCGCTTTGCCGAGCGCGGCGGCGACCGCTTTGCCGACCGCGGCCCGGACCGGGGCCCGGATCGAGGCCATGAGCGTGCGCCCTTCGGTGGCCCGTCGGGGCATTCGGCGCCGCACCAAGGGGGCGGCTCGTTCGGCGGTGATCGGCGCCCGGCCGGCGGCTTCGGCGGCGGTTTCGGTGCCGGCCATGGTGGCGCCGGTGCGGCGCGTGGCGACGACCAGCGCGGCCCGCGTGGCCCGCAGGACGCCGGTCCGGCCCACGGTGGCTTCCGCGAAGCGGGCTTCCGCAACGACAGCCGCAGCCAGGCGCCGCGTGGTTACGGTGCAGCCGGCAACGGCGGCGGCCCTGCGGGCGGCTTCAACAGCGACCGTCCGGCACGACCGGCCTTCGGCGGCAAGCCGGCTGGCGGCGGCTTTGGCGGCGGCAAGCCCTTCGGCCCGCGTCGCCCGCCGCGCTGATCCGCGCGGACGCCCCTGCTGGCTCAGCAATCCAGTTGCAGCGCCTGCAGGGGCGCACCGGTGCTGCCGTCGGTCACCACCACCAACAAGCGGGCCCGGTGCCCGCTTTCGCTTTTGTGCGGCGCCATGTCGATCAGTTGTGGCGCGCTTTGGCCGGCCTGGGCCGCCCAGGTCGGCAGCTGGCCATACTGGCGCACCACATGGTCGTGGCGCAGGGTGACACCCTGGTTTTCGCCAGCCCGCACGGTAGAGACATGGCCGTCCTCCAGCCAGGCCCACCACAGGCCCAGGCGCGCCGGCGCGCCGTGGCGTGGCTCGATCCGCACGGCTACGCGCCGCTCGTCCTGGCGCCTGGCCTGCACCTGCACCAGTGCAGGCCGGTCGAGCAGGGGCAGCGCGGGCGCACCGCGCCAGTCGCGGCCATTGGCCAGCACCTGGGGCGTGTAGCTGAAGCCGGCGCCAGAGCTGCGCTGCTGCTGGGTCTGGCGCTCGGTATGGCGCGGGCTGGCGAAGCGGTCGACCCAGCCCAGCCGGTCCCAGTATTCGACATGGAAGGCCGCCGCCAGCACATCGCTTCGCCCGACCAGGCTGGACAGCCAGCGGTCGGCCGGTGGACAGGAATTGCAGCCCTCAGAGGTGTAGAGCTCGACCAGCAGCGTTTGCCGATCGCCTGACCGGGCTTGGCAGGCCGCCGCCGGCGCCGCCACCGCGCCAGCCACCTGGACGACCAGGGCCAGGCAGCCGGCCACCCAGCGCATGCGGCGAGGCCGCCGAAGGCGGCGCGGGGTAGCGGGGCGCTGCGGGCGCCCAGGCAATGCGGTCATGGCGGCTCCTGCTCGCCGCGGCTGCGGCCAGAACCCTGGGTCGGCGGCGCGGGCCCATCCTTACGCCGACGGTGCAGCCAGGTCAGCCCCATTCAACGCTTCAGCGGCGGGCCGCTGCGGCCGGCGGCGCGGGCGCTGCGGCGTCCTTGACCGGGTCCCGCGCGGCAGCCCCGGCCGCCGCCTTGGCCTCGGCCAGCTCTGCCTCCAGTTCGGCCTTGCGGCGCGCGGCCTGCAGGTCCTTGAGTTGACCGAGCTGGATCTCCACATTCGACCTGCGAAAGGGCGTCATCACGAGCACGTCGGCCGCCACGCCCTGGGCTTGCAGGCGGTCGGACAGGCGCAGGCCGACGGCCGGGTCACCGCCCATGGCCAGCACGACCTCGTTGGCAAACAGGTCGGCGCCGCCCACCAGGCCGTCCACCTGCAAGCTGCGTTGAGCCTTGGCCTCCATCGCCGACAGCATCGTGCCGGCACCTGGCAGGGCAAGCGCCAGGACCTTGCCGATCATGAAGGCACTGGCGGCGGTGTCAGACTTTCGCTGGCGCAGGATCGAACCCTCGCTGGCCAGAAAATAAGTGCCGAAGGCCGCCAGCCAGCGCCGCTCGTCGCGGCTGTGGGCATGGAGCAGGGCATTGCCGGGAATCTTGCTGCGCCGGCCCTCCTGGCGCAAGAAGTTTTGCGGCTCATCGTCGAAGGCGCTGGCCAGCACCGTGCCAGCGCAGCCGGTCTGGGTGGACAGCTTGACCTCGCGTCCGCCATCGAGCGTGAGGGTCATCGACGAATCGGCGTTGGCCTCGTCCCGCGCCTGGTGCAGCACGGTCCAGAAGGCGTGGTCGTCCACCGTCATGGCCGAGCCGCCGCGCAGCACCGCCATGATCTCGAGCTTGGTACCCGGTTCAGGCAGGGGGCGCTTGTTGACAGCCAGCACCCGCTGGCCGATCTGCAGCTCGTCGGCCGCACTCTCGTCGAGCCAGGCGACACGCCAATGCTCGTCCATGCCGGTGGCCTGGGTGAACAGCTTCTGCTGGTGCGCAGACAGGCTCTTGCGCATGCTGCGCATCGACCACAGCACCACCGGCTCGATCTCGGTGGTGTCGTCGCACAGCGGCTCGGCGCCCCAGGCCACATGCAGCGCGGCCTCGCGGAAGGCGATCTCATGGCCAAAGGCGTCCTTGAAGCGCTGGCGGTCGAATTCGTCGCTGAATTCACCGGCCCCGACCTTGGCGGCACAACCCAGCAGTACCAGGCCAGCCAGGCCCCAACGGGCGCGGCGCGCCGCTGCCGCAGGGAGGGAGGCCCGTGGGCCAGTGAGCAGTTTGGGCAGCATGGGCAAAGTATGCCTGCCGGGCGCGCGCCCCAGGGCGGCCAGGACGCTATGCTGACGCTCCCTCTGCGCGAAATCGCCGCGCCCCCACCCGCCCCCACCCGCATGGCCGGCCTGCACATCACCGACATCGAGGCCGCCATCAACTGGTGGCGCGCACGCTCGCCGTCGCCCGACGGCATCACCGCCTGCGCCGAGGTGCTGGCGCTGGCCGAGGTTTATGCGCTGATGGTCTATTACCGCGAGGGTCAGGCCGACGAGAACACCCTGCCAGCGCAGGCCCGGACGGCCTGGCTGGCCTGGTATGCGCAGACGCCCGACGCCCCCTGCATCGCCATCTGCTCGACCGCCCAGGGTGACCCGCTGTGCAAGGGTTGCGGCCGTACCGAGGGCGAGGTGCAGGCCTGGCCCCTGATGACCCCGGGCGAGAAGCGCGACGTGTGGCAACGCATCACCCGCGAGGGCACGGCCTGGCGCTTCAACCGCTATGCCGAGCGGGCGCGCGGCCAGTCGGCCGATGGCACGGCAGGCCGCAGCGAGACGGGCGCTGGCAACGCAGGCTCGCGCCGATGAACCAGGGCCTGGCCGACAGCGTGCGGCGCATCGTTCCCATCGCCTGGCCGGTGTTCGTGGGCCAGGTGGCGGTGCTGGGCTTCGGCACGGTCGACACCGTGCTGGTGGCACGCCATTCACCCACCGACCTGGCCGCGCTGGCGGTGGGCGGGGCCACCTACATCACGGTGTTCATCGGCCTGATGGGCGTCGTGCTGGCGATCAGCCCGATCGTCGGCCAGCACTTCGGCGCCGGCAGGCTGCCGGAGGCCGGCCGCCAGGTCTGGCAGTCTCTGTGGATCGCGCTGGCACTTTCGCTGGTGGGCAGCAGCCTGCTGGCGTTTCCGGGGCCCTTTCTGGCCCTGGCGCAGGCCAGCCCGGCGGTGGCCGACAAAGTCCGCGGCTACCTGTTGATGCTGGCGCTGGCGCTGCCGGCGTCGCTGGTGTTCACGGTCTACCGGGGCTTCAACACCGCGGTGTCGCGGCCCAAGGCGGTGATGGCCCTGCAGGTGGGCGGGCTGGCGCTGAAGGTGCCGCTGTCGCTGGCCCTGGTCTCGGGCGTGCCGGCGCTGGGCCTGCCCGCCATGGGTGTATTGGGCTGCGGCCTGGGCACCCTGATCGTGATGTGGACGCAACTGCTGCTGGCCTGCTGGATGGTGCGCCGGGATAGCTTCTACCGGCCCTTCCAGATCGGCCTGCCGGCGCAGCGCCGGCCCGACGCCCAGGCCTTGAAGGCCCTGCTGCGCCTGGGCTTGCCGATGGGTCTGGCGATCCTGGTCGAGGTGTCGGGTTTCGCATTCATGGCGATCTTCATCTCGCGCCTGGGCGAGACCGCGGTGGCCGGGCACCAGATTGCGGTCAACCTGGTGTCCCTGCTGTTCATGCTGCCACTGGGCTTGAGCAATGGCACCAGTACCCTGGTGGCACAGCGCATCGGCGCAGGCGATCTGGTCGACGCCCGGCGGCTGGGCTGGCATGGCCTGCAGTTCACGCTGGGGCTGGCACTGCTGGTGGGTTGCAGCATCTACCTGTCGCGCCATTCAGTGCTGCGGCTCTACACCACCGACCCGGTGGTGCTGGCCGCCACCTTGCCGCTGCTGGCCTGGATGGCGCTGTTTCATGCCGCCGATGCGGTGCAGACCGTGGCCGCCTTCGTGCTGCGCGCCTGGCGCATCACCACGCTGCCGATGCTGATCTTCGTGCTGTCGATGTGGGGCGTGGGCCTGGGCGGCGGCTACCACCTGGCGTTCCAGTCCAAAGCCTGGGCGCCCGCCAGCTGGCAGGGTGCCAGCGGTTTCTGGATCGCAGCGACCGCCGGCCTGATCCTGGCCGCAGCCTTGCTCAGCGGCCTGCTGGCCTGGGTACAGGCCCAGCACCGGCACCCAGCGGCGGTGGCAGGGGCTGCGGCGGCAGGCTGAGCAGAAAACAGCTGCCCCCGCCCGGGCGCGACTCGCAATGCACGCTGCCGCCATGGCGCTGGGCGATCTGGCGCACCAGGCTCAGGCCCAGGCCCACCCCGCCTTCGCGCTCGGCATGGCCGGGCAGGCGGAAGAAGGGCTCGAAGATGCGATCGTGCAGTTCGGCCGGTACGCCCGGGCCACGGTCGCAGACGCGGGCTTCGGCGCCACCGCCAGCGCCAACGCCGACCTGGATGCGCACCTCGCCGCCGCCGTAGCGGCGGGCGTTTTCCAGCAAGTTGCGCAGCGCTCGGCGCAGCAGCCGCTCGCTGCCGATGACCGGCGCCAGCGCCACCCCGCCGATGGCCTCGACCTCGGCATCGATGCGCGAGGCCTCTTCAGCGGCAACCGCCAGCAAGTCGACCGGGGCGTCTTCGTCGAGGTTCTTGCCGGCGTCCAGCCGGCTGGCCAGCAGCACCTCTTCGACCAGCGCATCGAGCTCGGCCACATTGGCGTCGATTTCATGGCGCAGGCGGTCGCGCTGCGCGTCCGGCACCTCGCCATACAAGGCCACGGCCATTTTCAGGCGGGCCAGTGGCGAGCGCAGCTCATGGCTGGCATTGGCCAGCAGCTGTTGGTGGCTGAGCACCAGGGTTTCGATGCGCTCGGCCGCCTGGTTGAAGGTGGCGGCCACGGCGGCCACCTCGTCGCTGCCCTCGGCATCGACCCGCTGCGACAGCTTGCCCGCGCCAAAGGCCTGCACACCCTGTTTCAGCGCTTCGAGCCGGCGGGTCAGCCGACGCACCACGGGGAAGGCCCCGGCGGCCACCGCCACAAACAGCATGGCCACCAGGATCAAGGGGCCCAGCGCTTGTGAAAAGCCCAGACTGAGCGGCAGGCCCGCCAGGCCGGCCAGACCCGGCAGGTGGGGCGGCCCGGGCGGGCCGGGCAGGCCCGAGGCTCGGCCGCCCAGGGCGGGACCGGGGCCATGCTCGCCCAGCATCGGGCCGCGCTGCGGCCGCAGCGCGCCCGGCACGCCCTGATCAGCGCCAGGCCCGCTGCGGGCCAGCGGACCGTCTGGGGCCAGGACGTCCAGTGGCGAGCGATCCGGCAAGGGACCCTCGGGCGGGGCCCGGCGCAGCGTGCGGCGCGCCAGCCACAAGGTGCGGCCGTCGTCCAAACGCACGGCGGCCGCCGCCCGCGGGCCGGCGTCGATCTCGCGCCGCAAAAAGCTCTCGGACGCGGCGATGCGCGTGCCCCGCCGGTCGTCCAGCGCCAGCGGCACGCGCAGCCGCGCCGACCACTCGCGCAAGGCCTCGGCCTGCTCACCCTGCGGTGCATCGGCGCCGGGCAGGGCGCGCTGCACCAGCTCGGCCCAGGCGGCCAGGCGCTCGGTGGCGGCGGACTCGAAGCGTACGCGTTCGTGCTCGATATGGCGTTGCCACATCCAGCCCGAGACCAATGCAAACAGCGCCAGCGCAGCCACCACCGTGAGCCAGATACGCAGGTAGAGCGACCTCATGCCGCACCGGCCGCCCGCGCCGGGCGTTCAAGCGGGGGCCGGCAGCCTGCCACGCGCGTCAATCGGCGGCGTCCTGCTTGCGCGCGAACACATAGCCCGAGCCGCGCACCGTCAAGACCCGCTTGGGGGCCTTGGGATCGTCTTCGATGCAAGCCCGGATGCGCGAGACATGCACGTCGATGCTGCGGTCGTAGGCCTCCATCGGATGGCCCTTGAGCGCGTCCATGATCTGGTCGCGGCTCAGCACCCGACCCGCCCCCTGCGCCAGCACCACCAGCAGATCGAACTGGTGGCCGGTGAGATCGCAGGCCTTGCCGTCGATGTTTGCCTGGCGTGCGCCCAGGTCGATCTCGAGCCGACCGAAGCGCAGGATGTCCTCCATCGGCGGGGCGGGCTGGGCGCGTCGCAGCAGGGCCTTGATGCGGGCCAGCAACTCGCGCGCCTCGAAAGGTTTGGCCAGGTAGTCGTCGGCGCCGAGCTCGAGGCCCAGTACCCGGTCCAGCGGCTCGCCCCGGGCCGTGAGCATCAGCAGCGGCAGGCGCTTGAAACGCGGATCGGCGCGCAATTCGCGGGTCAGGTCGAGACCGTCGCCATCGGGCAGCATCAGGTCCAGAACCAGGGCGTCGTAGGCGCCCAGCCGGAGCCGGTCGCGCCCGGCCGCCAGGGTGCCGGCCACATCCACCTCCTGGCCGTTGGCGCGCAGGTAGTCGCCCACCATCGCGGTCAGGCGCGCGTCGTCGTCGATCAACAGCAAGCGGGGCGTCATGGGCAGGTGACCCGGGCACCGCACAGTCGCGGCGGTGCCGGCAGGCGGCCCGGCCCGGCCAGGCGCGCCCGCCTCCTGCGGCACCCGGGCCAGCCGGGATCAAGCCCGCATGCCGACATCAGCTGCGCGGCGTCATCGATTCGCGCTCGCGGCGGTGCCGCTCGTGCATCTCGCGGTGGCCCTTGGCCTGTTCAGCCAGCTTCTGGCGTTGCTCGGGCGTGAGCACCGCGCTGGCGTCGAGCAGGGCCTGGAGATGGCGCTTGCTGGCCTGCTCATGGCGCCCGGCCAATTGCTGGCGCAGGTTTTCGGCCGCAGCGGTGTCCACCTGAGGCGCCGCCAGGATCCCCATCATCTGCTGGTGCAGCGTCCGATCGGCCTCGCGCTGCTTGCGCACGTTATCGCGAACCCGACCCATGATGTCCTTGATACGGGTCTTCTGGTCGGCATTGGCACCCACCGCATCCAGCACCCGATCGGACAGCATGGCTGCGCCCTGGACACCCTGCCCGCGATGATGGGCCATGGCGTGACGGGGGCCATCAGTGCCCGGGCCGCCGTGCGAGGGCTGGGCCTGGACCGCGTTGAACAGGGCCCCCGACAAGGCCACCACCCCGATCACCCGACCACCGATCCGCGCCCAGGCGGGTCCGGGCCTGCGCGCCCTGATTGCTGTGCTGTGCATGACGTTCACCTCCAGGTTTTGGTGGTGCAATCGTGGCCAGGACGGGTAAGGCCGGCTTGTTTGCACGGTAAAGATGGGTAAACCGGTGGGCGCGAGGGTAGCCGTCAGGGCGCGGCCGGCTCGATGCGCATCAAGCGCCGCCGCACCGCGAAGGCCGGATTGGCGCTGCGCAGTTCAAGGCGCAACAAGACCCCATGCTGGCGGTCAACCGCCATCACGCCGTCCAGCCGGGTACTGCCCTCCTGGAGGCCGGCCGCAGGGTTGCCGCCGGGCGCCTCGCCGAAGAGCTCGATCACTGCCACGTCAAAACTGCGGCCGGCGATGGTTTGTGGCCCGGTGGCCACCACCTGGCCGCGCACCCGCGCACTGGCCACCGACTCTTGCGCGCCCGCCAGTTCGCCCACCAGCACCTGGCCCAGCGTCAGCCCGGTCTTGAGCAGGCGGCGCCAGCCGATCAGGGCGGGCCGCCCTTCGAGTACCGAATTGCCGGCCCAATCCTGTTGCCAGGCTTCGGCCTGCCACAGTCCATCGAACTGCACGCGAAACTCGATGCCATCGCGACGCAGGCCGCTGACCTGCATTGCCAGGGTGCGGGACGTCGCGCCGACCCTGTCGTCGTAGACCAGGCGCTCGCCCAGGGCCACCGGCAAGGCCGCCTGGCGCTGGGCAGACAGGGTGTCAGGGGGCGGGCCGCAGTCCTTGGCGCGGGCAGCAGAACGCAGGGCCTCGAAGCGGCCCTTCAATGCGGCAAGCTCGGCTGCCTCGGGGCCATCGGGTCGCATGGCCAGCAGGGCCGGCCAGAACACGGTAATCCCCAGGCCCAGCGCGATGATGTTGTTGCCCGCCCGCGAATCGACCGCATAGGCCACGTCCGCCGCCTGCTGCTGCACCGCATCGGTTTCGTCGACCAGGCGTTCACAAGGCCAGGCGGCATAGTGGGCAGGGTCAGCAGGCTTTGCGGCGATCTCACCCGACCGCGACGCACAGGCCGACACCAGCGCCAGCGCCGCAGCGGCGGCACCAGCGGTCGACCAGGACGGGTACCAGGCGGGCATGCCGGAATGATAGTGCCCTGGCCGACCCTGTCCGGGGCTGCAAGCTCAGCAGAGAAGCCGACTGCCGCAGCGGGTATCGAACAGCCTGCGGTGCGATCAGCAAAGGGCCGGGACGCGCCAACAGCGGAGCGATGGACTCAAGCCAGCCGGTTTGCCGGGCGGCACGACGCGGCATGCCGGGCGAGTTCGATGGGGCCACCCCGCCGGCGGCCAAGCGGATTCGCAAGTGCGCTGCCAGAAAGAAAAAACCCCAAGTGAATCAATCACTTGGGGTTTTTGGTCTGGCGGAGAAGGAGGGATTCGAACCCTCGATACGGGAGAACCGTATACCGGATTTCGAGTCCGGCGCATTCGACCACTCTGCCACCTCTCCTGGTGTCCGCAGTGCGCACCTTTGGCCGCACACCCCCCGGGGTCATCGGGTCAAGCCATTGATTCTAGCGTCCTTTTTTCCATGCTGGCCGGTCTTGAACTCAGGCCTGGAGACTGTCCGTGCCGCCCAGGTAGGGACGCAGCGCCAGCGGGATGCGGATGCTGCCGTCGGCCTGCTGGTGGTTCTCCAGCACCGCCACCAGCGCGCGTCCCACCGCCAGGCCTGAGCCGTTCAGGGTATGCACCAGCCCGGTCTTGCCCTGGGCATTGCGGTAGCGGGTCTGCATCCGGCGGGCCTGAAAATCGCCGCAGTTGCTGCAACTGCTGATCTCGCGGTAAGTGCGCTGGGCCGGCAACCAGACTTCCAGGTCATAGGTCTTGACTGCACCAAAGCCCATGTCACCGGTGCACAGCAGCACCACCCGGTAGGGCAGCTCAAGCTTCTGCAGAATGGCCTCGGCATGGCCGACCATGGCCTCCAGTGCCGCCGGGCTGTGTTCGGGCATCACCACCTGCACCATCTCGACCTTGTCGAACTGGTGCTGGCGGATCATGCCCCGGGTGTCCCGTCCGGCAGACCCGGCCTCTGACCTGAAACAAGGGCTGTGCGCCGTGAGCTTGACCGGCAAGGCCTCGGGCTTGAGGATGGTCTCGCGCACGCTGTTGGTCAGCGAGATCTCGGACGTGGAGATCAGGTACTGCTCAGGCTGGGCCTCGTCGCCGCCGCGCAGCACCCAGAACATGTCGTCCCTGAACTTGGGCAGCTGACCGGTGCCCTCCAGAATTTCACGATTGACGATATACGGCGTGTAGCACTCGGTATAGCCATGCTCGGTGGTCTGCACATCCAGCATGAGTTGCGCCAAGGCCCGGTGCAGCCGGGCCACCGGCCCCCTGAGAAAGCTGAAGCGTGCCCCGCTGAGCTTGGCACCGGTATCGAAATCCAGCCCCAGCGGTGCGCCGAGATCGACATGGTCCTTCACCGCGAAGCCGTACTCGGCAGGCGCGCCCCAGCGACGCACCTCGACATTGCCGGTTTCATCGGCGCCGCGCGGCACGCTGGCGTCGGGCAGATTGGGCAGGGCCATCAACAGTGCCGACAGCTCGGCCTGCAGCGCGTCCAGGCGGGTTGCGCCGACCTTCATTTCATCGGCCAGCGCGGCCACATCGGCCATCAGCGCCGGCACGCCGGTGGCGTCGCCACCCTGGGCCTTGGCCTGGCCTATCTGCCTGGACAGGCTGTTGCGCCGCGCCTGCAGCTCTTCGGTGCGTGTCTGCAGGGTCTTGCGCTCAGCCTCCAGGGCGCTGAATACGGCGACGTCCAGGTAGGGTTGGGCTTGCTTGCGGGCTTCGAGGCCGGCCACCACGGCGGGCAGGTCGCGTCGTAACTGGCTGATATCGAGCATGAGGGGCTCCTTGGACAAAGGGTCGGGCAGCCGGGAGGGGCTGCGCAGTGGAGGGACTGGCCGAGGCCGGACCGGATGGGGCCCGGCCGGCTGGCGCCTGGTCTGCGCCGGGCCCGCCCGCGCCCGGCACAGGCCGCCAGCAGCGCGATCAGGCCCGGGTCACGATCGCGATGCGCTTACCGGCGCCATCAACCGCTCACTGGCCGCCATCGACTTGTCACCCAGGCCCATGGGCAGCGGAAATTGCACCGTCTCGGCCACCCCTTCCATGCGGCTGATGCTGCGCGCCCCCAGTTGCTTGAGCCGGTCGATCACCTGCTGCACCAGCAGATCGGGGGCTGAGGCACCGGCCGTCAGGCCGACCCGCGGCCGGCCGGTAAACCAGTCGGGCTGCAGGTCATCGGCCGCATCGACCATGTGACTGGGCGTGCCCAGGCGTTCGGCCAGCTCGCGCAGGCGGTTGCTGTTGCTGCTGGTGGGACTGCCCACCACGATGACGATGTCGACCCGCGGCGCCATGATCTTGACCGCGTCCTGGCGGTTCTGCGTGGCGTAGCAGATGTCTTGCTGCTTGGGCTCGCGCACATGGGGAAACAGGCGCTTGACCTCGGCCAGGATGGCCGCCGCGTCGTCCACGCTGAGCGTGGTCTGGGTCACCACCGCCAACTGCCGGCCACGCGGCTGCACGCGGGCCACATCGGCCACGTCCTCGACCAGGTAGATGCCTTCGGACAGCTGGCCCATCGTGCCCTCGACCTCGGGATGGCCCTTGTGGCCGATCATGATGAACTCGAAGCCCTCGCGCGCCAGCTTGGCCACCTCGACATGCACCTTGCTGACCAGCGGGCAGGTGGCATCGAAGACCTGGAAGCCGCGCACTGCCGCCTCGGCGCGCACCGCCTGGCTCACGCCGTGGGCACTGAAGACCAGCGTGGCACCGGGTGGCACATCGGCAAGGTCCTCGATGAAGACCGCGCCCCTGGTCTTGAGATCGTTGACCACATAGGTGTTGTGCACGATCTCGTGGCGTACATAGATGGGGGCGCCGAAGCGCTTGAGCGCGCGTTCGACAATCTCGATGGCGCGATCGACCCCGGCGCAAAAACCGCGCGGCTCGGCCAGCAAGACATGGTCGACCTGGTGAACTGGAAGAAACTCAGGCATCAAATCACCCCGATGACATGCACTTCAAAAGTCACCGGCAGGCCCGCCAGCGGATGGTTGAAGTCGAACAGCAGCCAGCCTTCGCCGGTCTCGCGCACCACCCCGGCATAACTGCCGCCGCCCGTGGGCGTTGGGAACTGCACCACATCGCCGACCTGGTATTGCGCGTCCGGGTCGCCCCATTCGGCCAGCAGGCTGCGCTTGACGCGCTGCAGCAGGCTGGGGTTGCGCTCACCGAAAGCCTCACCCGCGGCCAGCGAGAACACCCGCCGGCTGCCCTCGGGCAGGCCGATCAGGTGGCGCTCCAGCGCCGGGGCCAGCTGACCGGTGCCCAGCGACAGGGTCGCCGGCTTGTCGGTGAAAGTGTTGATCACGTCTGCGCCGTCGGGGCCGGCGAGCCGGTAGTGCAGGGTCAGGAACGACCCCTCCAGAATAGTGATCACGCTTTTGGGGGATGGTTGGGGGAAGGTCATGCGTCAGGCCAGCGCATAGACTGAAACCCGGATTCTAGTTGCCGCCCCACCCGCCGCCCCATCCGCCACCCCATCCGCCGCCCTGCCCCCAGCCCTGCCCCGCCCATGTCGATCAAGGACCTGCCCATCAACGCCCGCCCGCGCGAGAAGCTGCTGCAGTTGGGTGCCGCCGCCTTGTCGGGGCCCGAGCTGCTGGCCTTGTTGCTGCGCACCGGCACCCGCGGCCAGGGCGTGCTGCAGATGGCCGATGGCGTACTGCAGCGCTTCGGCGGCTTTGCCGGGCTGCTGCAGGCCGACCCGGCCGAACTCAAATCCGTCAAAGGCCTTGGCCCGGCCAAGCGGGCCGAACTGGCCGCCGTGGTGGAGATGGCACGCCGCGCGCTGGCGCAGCGCCTGGAGGCCGCAACGGTGTTCGACTCGCCCCAGGTGGTCAAGGACTACCTGCAACTGCAACTGGGCAGCCTGCCGCATGAGGTGTTTGCAGTGCTGTTCCTGGACGCCCAGCACCGCTTGATCAAGCTCGACCAGATGTTCACCGGCACCCTGAGCCAGACCAGCGTCTACCCCCGCGAAGTGGTCAAACGCGCCTTGTCGCGCAACGCGGCGGCGGTGATCCTGGCGCATAACCACCCCTCGGGCGTGGCGGAGCCCTCGCGCGCCGACGAGTTCCTGACCCAGACGCTCAAGAGTGCGCTGGCGCTGGTGGACGTGCGGGTGCTCGACCACCTGGTCGTGGGCCAGGGCGTGGTGGTGTCATTTGCCGAGCGGGGCCTGTTGTGAAAGTGCACAGCCTGGCCGAGATCGGCCGCCTGCGCCTGGCCCTGCAGGCCGCGCGGTGCGAAGCCGCCGAGCGCGCCGCGCACCTGGCGCGCGAACAGGCGGCGCAGCAGGCTGCCGCGCTGGCCCTGGCCGCACGGCCCCAACACCGCGAGGTGCTGGCCCGGGCGGCCGAGCCGAACGGTCTGTTTGCCCGCAGCGTGGGCGCCGCGCATGCCTTGCGCGACAAGGGCCAGGCCGATCTGCAGCTGCCGCGCCCCCAGCCACAGCCCCTGCAACGCCAGAGGGACGAGCAGGCCGCGCTGGCCGAGTCGATGTCGGACGAAGTGACGCTGGAGACACTCTTGCTCACTGACGACGGCCTGAGCTTCCGCCGCCCCGGCATCGGCGTGGACGTGGTAAGCCGCCTGCGCAAGGGCCATTGGGCGCTGCAGGGTCAGATCGACCTGCACGGCTGCACCCGCGACGAAGCGCGCGAATTGCTGGCCGGCTACATCCGCGAGAGCCACCGCCGGGGCCTGCGTTGTCTGCGGGTGGTGCACGGCAAGGGCCACGGCTCGCCCGGCAGGCAGCCGGTGCTCAAGGCCAAGGTGCAGCGCTGGCTGGCGCAATGCGGCGAGGTGATCGCCTTTGCCCAGGCCAGCGGGCCTCAGGGTGGCGCCGGGGCGCTGATGGTGTTGCTGGCCGGTCTGGCGCGCTGAGCGCCGGCCGTGCCCGCCGCAAGCTGTGCGGGGCCGGCGGGCGGCCAGCCCTCAGCCGCCCTTGTTGCGCATCCAGTCGGCGGTGCCGAAGAAGCCCTCGGCCAGCCGCCGGGCCAGCTCAGGCTCTATCGCCTGGTCGGCCATGGCCTGGCCCATGCAGGCCAGCCACTGGTCGCGCTCGGCGATACCGATGGCATAGGGCAGGTGGCGGGCCCGCAGGCGCGGATGGCCAAAACGCTGGACATACAAATCGGGCCCGCCCAGCCACCCGCACAAAAACCAGAACAGCTTGTCGCGCGACCGGTCCAGGCGGGGCGGGTGCAGCACGCGCACGCCTGCCAGCGCGGGCTCGAGGTCCATCAGGTCGTAGAACCGGTCCACCAAGGCGCGTACCCCGGCCTCGCCGCCGAGTCGGTCGAAGGGCGTCAGCGGCGGGGCGGCGCTGCCCTCGGCATCCGCACTCATGGCCGCAGCAGCCTGCCCGCCGCAGCCACGAGCGCGACGGCGGCGGCGCTGCCGGGCAGAAACTCAAGCAGCAATTGGCGCCGCTGGATTGACTCGCGCACCGCAGCGTCCATCGGCACCTCGCCCAGCAGGGCCAGCTGCAAGGGCGCGGCCAGGCCCGGATTGACGAACCGGTCCAGCACCGCCTGCAGCTGGCCGCGCACCGCCAGGCCGTCGCCCACCCGCTGGGCCTGGTTGACCAGCAGCCGCATGGGTCGGGCCGCCTGGGTCGCCGCCAGCACCTTGAGGGTGGCGTAGGCGTCGGTCAGCGAGGTCGGTTCGGGTGTGGCCACCACCAGCACCTCATCGCCGAGCGACACGGTGAACAACACCACATCCGAAATGCCGGCACCGGTGTCGAGCAGGATGTGATCGAAGCGCGGCCGCACCTGGCGCACCACCTCCAGCAGTTTTTCGCGCACCTCAGGCGTCATGCGCGAATATTCAACCAGTCCGGATCCCGCCAACAGCACCGAGAAGCCCCCGGGGGCCGCCAGCAGCGCATCATCGAGCGCCACCCGGCCGGTAAACACGTCGTGCAGCGTGACGCGCCCGGCCAGGTTGAGCACCACGTCCAGGTTGGCCAGGCCGAGGTCGGCGTCAAGCACCAACACGCGTTGGCCGGCGCGCGCCAAGGCCGCCGCCAGGTTGGCGGCGACAAGGGTCTTGCCCACGCCCCCCTTGCCGCTGGTGATTGCGGTGATGCGGGCGCCTGGGCGCTGGTCGGGGATAGCAGCGCGGGTATTCATTCGGGGTCCTGGAGGGCAAGCCGGGCCAGCAGCATGGCGCGTTCCTGGGGGCTGACCTGGGGCGATGCCGACGGCTCCAAACAGACCCGGTCGCGCCCTTCGGCCTTGGCAAGGTAGAGCTGCTGGTCGGCGCGTTGCAGCCAGATGGCAGGTGTGGACCGAACCCACTGCGGCGCGAAGGCCCCACCCACGCTAACCGTCACCGCCACGGTGCGACCCTCGGGCGGCAGGGCGACGGATTTGCGCGCCACCCGCTGGCGCACCCGCGCGGCCACCTGGGGGCCGAAGGCGGGCGGGCAATTGGGCAGCAGCACGGCAAACTCTTCACCGCCAATGCGCGCCACCAGGTCCATAGGCCGCACGCTGTCGCCCAAGGCCTGGGCCACGGCACAAATCACCAGATCGCCGGCAGCATGGCCGTGCCGGTCGTTGACGTTCTTGAAGTGGTCGATGTCGATCATCAGCAACAGCGCCGATTCGCCGGACCGGGCCACCCGGTCAACCTCACGCGACAGCGCCAGCTCGAAGGTGCGCCGGTTGGCCAGGCCCGTCAGGGCATCGCGGCTGGACAGGTCCACCAACTGGTCGATGAGCGCCTGCAGATAAGCCATCGACCCCACCGGGCCGGCCGGCTCGTCTTGTGCGGCCTGGCGCAACAGGGCCAGTGCCTGGTCCAGGCGCAAACCGGCGGGCGCCGGCAAGGCAGGGGCAGCGGATCGATCGGCAGGGACGGGGTTTTCCACAGGTTGGAGGCCTTGGATTAGGGCGGGGCCGCCCAGGCGGCGCCGGCAGGCTGCAACCGCCGCTATTGCGCAGTCTAGCGCCACATGCAAGCGCACTGCCCCGGAACAAGCGGGCCTGGCCGGCCCACTTCGGCGCGCCGGCGTCCGCGGCGGGCCTGCAGACTGAGCGCCATGACCGAGATCACCATCAGGCCACGGGGCAGCACTGCACCCTCGGGCAACAGCGATGCCGCTGGAGCCTGCGGCGGCCCGAACACTGGCCAGGAATTCAGCTTCTCCAGCGGCGACTACGACCGCATTCGCGAGCTGATCTACCAGCGTGCCGGCATCAGCCTGCACGCAGGCAAGCAGGCCATGGTCTACAGCCGCCTGTCAAGGCGCCTGCGCGAGACCGGGCATGCCTCGTTTGCCGACTATCTGCAAAGGCTGCAGCGCAACACAGGCAAGGCGGCCGACGCCGAATGGCAGGAGTTTGTGAACTGCCTGACCACCAACCTGACCGCCTTCTTCCGTGAGGACCACCACTTTGCCGAACTGGCCGACGACCTGCGGGCGCGCCAGGGCAGCCCCTTGCGCATCTGGTGCAGCGCGGCGTCCACGGGTGAAGAGCCCTATTCGATTGCGATGACCGTGATCGAAACACTGGGGCCGCAGGCCCCGGTGCGCATCGTCGCCAGCGATATCGACACCCAGGTGCTGGCCACCGCCCAGCGCGGCGTCTATGACGCCAAGTCGCGTGGCCTGTCGCCCGAGCGTCTGCGCCGGCACTTCATGCGTGGCACCGGCAGCTTTGCCGGCCAGGTGCGGGTACGGCCGGAACTGACCCGGCTGATCGAGTTCCGCAGCTTCAACCTGATGAGCCCGCAATGGGCCCTGGGCGAAGCCTTCGATCTCATTTTCTGCCGCAATGTGATGATCTATTTCGATGCCAGCACCCAGCGCAACGTGTTGCGCCAGATGCATGGCGTATTGCGCCCGACAGGCCTGCTCTATGTCGGCCACTCCGAGAGTTTCAGCGATGCGCGCGAACTGTTTCATCTGCGCGGCAAGACCATTTACCAACGCGCCTGAAGTTGCGGCGCCGGCTACCGACAAGCCACCCAACGACCTCTGCCCTTGATGATGCCAAGCCCCCCACCTGTGCGCCCAGCCAGCCCACCTGCCGCTGCGCCCCTGGCCGGCGCTGCGGCGGGCGCGGCAGCGCTGCCGGCCGGCCTGGCTCGCCTGAAGGCCCAGCAACGCAAACCTGGCGAAGCGTCCTTCTTCTACTGGGACGCCCACTTTCGCAGCGATGCGGTCAAGGTACTGCCGGGCGAGTACTTCGTGCATGACAGCGACATCCTGATCACCACCACGCTCGGCTCCTGCATCGCCGCCTGTCTGTGGGACCGCGAGCGCCGGGTCGGCGGGATGAACCACTTCATGCTGCCCGAGGGCGCCGGCGACTCGGGCCGCTACGGCAGCTATGCGATGGAACTGCTGATCAACGAGTTGCTCATGCGCGGCGCCTCGCGGCTGACCCTGGAGGCCAAGGTGTTCGGCGGGGGCGCGGTGATCGCCGGCATGAGCAGCCTGAACGTCGGTCAGCGCAATACCGAGTTTGTCATCGACTACCTGCAGACCGAACGCATCCCCATCGTCAGCCGCGACGTGATGGACGTCTACCCGCGCAAAGTCTGTTTCCTGCCGGCCAGCGGCAAGGCCATGGTCAAGCGCCTGGCGCCTACCCATGCCGATGCCCTGATCGCGCAAGACCGTGCGGCCGCGCAAAAGGCCGTGCCTGCCGCCAGCGGTGGCGGATCGGTCGATCTGTTCTGAAGCCCGCCAGAGGAGTACACATGGCAAAGACACGGGTGTTGGTGGTGGATGATTCGGCCCTGGTGCGCGGCCTGCTGGCCGAGATCATCAATCGCCAACCCGACATGGAATGCGTGGGTGCAGCCAGCGATCCGCTGATGGCGCGCGAGATGATCCGCAATCTCAATCCCGACGTGATCACGCTCGATGTGGAAATGCCGCGCATGGACGGCATCGATTTTCTCAGCCGTCTGATGCGGCTGCGGCCGATGCCGGCCGTGATGGTGAGCACGCTCACCGAGCGTGGCGCCGAGGTCACGCTGCGGGCACTGGAACTGGGCGCCATCGACTTCGTCGCCAAACCCAAGATCGGCGTGGCCGACGGCTTGGCGCGCCTGGCCGACGAGATCACCGACAAGGTGCGCATCGCCGCGCGCGCCAAGGTCCGGCGCCTGCCGCCCGCCGGCCCGGCGGTGCCGGCACAGGCCGGCGCGGCGCAGGGGCCAGACGCCATCGCGCCGATGGGCCGCCTGTCCACCGAGAAGATCATCTTCATCGGTGGGTCGACCGGCGGCACCGAAGCCACCAAAGAAGTGCTGATGAATCTGCCGCACGACGCACCGGCTGTGATGATCACGCAGCACATGCCGGCCGGCTTTACCCTGAGCTACGCCCAGCGCCTGAACAGCCTGTGCCGGATCCGGGTGAAGGAGGCGGTGAACGGCGAACGGGTGCTGCCCGGCCATGCCTATGTGGCGCCCGGCGGCCAGCATCTGGCGGTGGAACGCTCAGGCGCCAACTACCTGGCCCGGGTATTCGACGGCGGCCCGGTCAACCGCCACAAACCCAGTGTGGAGGTGCTGTTCACGGCGGCCGCCCGGGTGGTGGGCCCGAACGCGCTGGGCGTGATGCTCACCGGCATGGGCGCGGACGGCGCCAAGGCCATGAAACTGATGCGCGACGCCGGCAGCTACAACCTGTGCCAGGACGAGAACAGCTGCGTGGTCTTCGGCATGCCGCGCGAGGCCATCGCGCAAGGCGCCGCGCACGAGGTGCTGCCGCTGCAGCGCATTGCACCGGCCCTGCTGGAACGTCTGCGCAGCACAGCAGGCGGGGTGCTGCACCGGGTCTGAGAGACTGAGAGTTTTTCGATCATGCCCGCTCACCACCCCAAAACGCACCCGCTCGTCGTTGCAAATGCTCGCCATAGCCCGGGCTGTGGCTGCGCTTTGCGCCAGGGCCAGGAGGCCCTGGCCTTCGCCAGGCACAAACAGTCCTCAGGACTGTTTGTGTCCGGGCTCAGCCTAGATCGAGCAGGTTTTGTGGTGTTGGTCGGTCACGCTCGAAATCCTCTCAGTCTCTGAGCCCAGCTCAGTCCGCCGGCAGGAACAAGCTCTGCAGGTCAGACAAGAAATCGAAACCCCGCACCGTCGGCCAGGCCCGGACAAAGTCGCGCGCCAGCAGACCGCGCGCCTCGGCCTCGGCCAGGGGCTTGGCAATCGCACTGATGGGCAGACCGGTACGCGCCGTGAAATCCGCCAGCTCGAAACCTCCGCGCAGGCGCAGGGCATTGAGCATGTACTCGAAGGGCAACTGGGCCCGCGCCACCTCATCGTCATTGCTCATCGCCTGGCCCGCGAGGGCCCGCGCAATATAGGTGTTGGGTTCGCGCCAGCGAACCTGGCGTATCACCCGGTGCGGATAACTCAACTTGCCGTGCGCACCCGCACCCAAGCCCAGGTAGTCGCCGAACTGCCAGTAGTTCAGGTTGTGGGTGCAGCGGTGGCCGGCCTGGGCAAAGGCCGACACCTCGTAGCGCTGCAGGCCGGCGGCGGCGGTGCGCTCAACGATCAGGTCCAACATGTCGCTGGCCAGATCGTCGTCGGGCAGGTTGGCCGGCGGCGCCAGCGCGAAGCGGGTGTTGGGTTCGACCGTCAGGTGGTAGATCGACAGGTGCGGTGGCCGCAAGCCCAGGGCGATGTCCAGATCGGCCTGCAACTGTGCCAGGGTCTGCCCCGGCAGCGCGTACATCAGGTCGAGATTGAAGGTGTCGAAGGCTGCAGCGGCCTCGGCCAGGGCCGCCCGCGCCTGCGCCCCATCGTGCACCCGGCCCAGCTGCGCCAGCATGCCGTCATCGAAGCTCTGCACCCCCACCGACAGTCGGGTGACGCCCGCCGCGCGAAAGGCGCGGAAACGGTCGCGCTCGAAGGTGCCGGGGTTGGCCTCCAGCGTGATTTCGCAGCCCGGCTGCAAGGGCAGGCGGGCGCGGATGTCGGCCAGCAGGCGGCCGATGGATTCGGGCGAGAACAGGCTGGGCGTGCCGCCGCCGATGAAGATCGAGTGCACCGGGCGCCCCCAGACCTGGGGCAGCGCGGCTTCCAGATCGGCCCGCAAGGCGTCCAGGTAGCGCGCCTCGGGCGGGTCTTGAAAGGTGGCCCTGCGGCCCTGCCAGACCAGAGCCTGGGCCGGGCCGCCCGGGCCGGGCGGCGGCCGCTCGCCGTGTGGCAACGCATGCGAGTTGAAGTCGCAGTAAGGGCATTTGACCAGGCACCAAGGCAGGTGGACATACAGCGACAGCGGCGGCGACGCCCCCAGCTGCAAGGTGCCCGGCCGAAGGTAGCGGCCCACCAGGTCGGTGCTCATCGGCGCATCAGCCGGCCAGATGCCAGGCTTCGCCCAGCAACTGGCGCAGCAGGGCTGCCGATCGGGCGCGGTGGCTGTGCTGGTTCTTGGTGGCAGCGTCAAGCTGGGCCACGCTGGCGCCCAGCGCAGGGATAAACATCAGCGGGTCATAGCCGAAGCCTTGCTCGCCTTGCGGCGCTTGCAGGATCTCGCCGGACCAGCGCCCCACGGCCACCAGGGGTTCGGGGTCGTCGGCATGCCGCAACGCCACCAGGGTGCTGATGAAGTGCGCGCGCCGATCGGTCACGCCCGCCAGGCTGTCGAGCAAGGCCCGGTTGTTGGCCGCGTCCTGGCGCTGGCGGCGCTGTTCGCGGGCTTCGCCGTCGACCGGGGGCAGCTCCCCGGCGTAGTGGGCCGAAATCACGCCGGGCCCACCGGCCAATGCCGCCACGCACAGGCCCGAGTCGTCGGCCAGCGCCGCCCGCCCGCTGTTGCGGGCGGCATGCCGGGCCTTGGTCAAGGCGTTCTCGACAAAGCTCGGAAAGGGCTCATCCACCTCGGCCAGGCCCAGGCTGCCCTGGGTCACGATGTCCAGCGGCAAGCCGCCCAGCAAGGCCTGCAGCTCAGCCAGTTTCTTGGCATTGTTGGACGCCAGCACCAGGGGCAGGCGAAAGCGAGGCGGCAGCAAAGGCACCCTGCACGCCTCAGCCCGGCAGGGCCGCGGCCAGCGCCGCCCGCTGAGCCTGCACCAGTTCGCCTATGCCTTTGGCCGCCAGGTTGAGCAGGGCGTCCATCTCGGCCTGGCTGAAGGCCGCACCTTCGGCGGTGCCCTGCACCTCGACGAATCCGCCCGAGGCGGTCATCACCACATTCATGTCGGTGTCGCAGGCCGAGTCTTCGGTGTAAGCCAGATCGAGCATCGGCACCCCGCCCACGATGCCCACCGAAACCGCTGCCAGGCCGTCTCGGACCGGGCTGCGCGCGAGCTTGCCCTGGGCCAGCAGCCAGCCCACCGCATCCTGGGCCGCCACCCAGGCGCCGGTGATCGCGGCGGTGCGGGTGCCGCCATCGGCCTGGAGCACGTCGCAATCGATCAGGATGCTGCGCTCGCCCAGTGCGGTCAGGTCGAACACGCAACGCAGCGACCGGCCGATCAGGCGCTGAATCTCCTGGGTGCGGCCGCTCTGCTTGCCGCGGGCGGCCTCGCGGTCGCCGCGGGTGTGGGTGGCGCGCGGCAGCATGCCGTATTCGGCCGTGACCCAGCCCTGGCCGCTGCCGCGCTTGTGCGGCGGCACTTTCTCTTCGACCGAGGCGGTGCACAGCACCCGGGTGTGGCCAAAACTCACCAGCACCGAACCCTCGGCATGGCGGGTGTAGGCACGCTGGATCGTGACAGGGCGCAGGGCATCTGCGGCACGCCGGTCAGCGCGCAGTGAAGTGGACATCGCAATCCTCAAGGTCGTTTTTGGGCCGAGCGCCGGATGGCCTCGTTGATTTCGCGGATCGAGCGCTCGATCTCGGCGTCGTCCAGCTCGGTGCCGGCCAGATCACTGGCGGTCAGGCTGGCCTGGATGGTGGATGCAAACCCCTCCTCGCCCAGGGCACGGGCGGGCAGGGCCTGGGCCGGGTCTTGCGCCTCGACGCCGTCCCATTCGACCGCCAGCACAGTGACGTTGTCGCTGCGCGGACCGGCATTGCGCAGGGCTTGCTCGGCCAGCTCGGGCACCGCGTCCGCAATCGGCCGACGCGCCAGATGCTCGACGATCACCGCATCGGCCACGCTGCCCCACAGGCCGTCGCTGCACAGCATGACCCGGTCGCCGGCCTGCAGCATCAGCGGTCCGGCCGAATCCACCACCGGCTTGCCCGGGCTGCCCAGGCAGGTGAACAACACATTACGGTTGTAGCGCTGGTTCTCCAGCGGCACGGGCTGGCCCGATTGCGCCAGGGCGCCATGCAGTTCGGTATAGCTGTGGTCGCGCGTGCGCACCACCAGCTTGTCGCCGCGCAGCAGGTAAAGGCGTGAATCGCCACAGTGGGCCCAGTAGGCCGCCTGGCCCTGCAGCACACAGGCCACCAGCGTGGTGCGCGGGGTGTCGAGCAGGCCACGCTCGGTGGCGTACCGCAGCAGCTGGTGGTGCGCTGCCAGCACCGCCTCCTGGAGAAAGCGCGCCGGGTCCTTCAAGGTCGGCTTGGCATCACGCTGGAACAGCGCGGCAATCGTCTGCAGCGCCAGCTGAGATGCCACTTCACCCTCGGGGTGCCCGCCCATGCCGTCGGCCAGCGCAAACAGGCCAGCCGACCGGGTGTAGCAGTAGCCCATGCGGTCTTCATTCTTGGGCCGCCCGCCACGCCTGCTGACCTGGTAGACCGAGAACCTCATGGCCTGCTCCGCGCAGCGTGGGCACCGCCTGGCCGCAGCGCCACGGCCGACGTCGCCGCGATGGGCCGCCGCAGCGTCAAGACTTGGCTCCGGCTTTCAGGCTTTCGAGCTGCAGCTTCAGGCGCTCGCTGAAACTGAGCTTGGTGTAGCGGCGTTCGGTCTCGCGCGCCAGCTCTTTCTGCAGCGCAAACACGCTTTGCGGACGCGACAGCGGATCGAGCGACATGCACCATTCGGTCACTTCGATCAGGTTGTCGCTGTAGACATTGCGCAGGCGCGACAGGCTCAGCGCCAGGCGGTCTTTCTCGAGCCGTTGCGGTGCCTCGTTGGGCGGGTAGCCCTGCATGCAGGCATAGATGCAGGCGCCAATCGCGTAGATGTCGGTCCATGGGCCCAGGGTGCCATCGCGGCGGTACATCTCGGGCGCGGCAAAGCCGGGGGTGTACATCGGGCGGATGAAGTTGCCCTCCTTGCTCAGCACCTCGCGGGCCGCGCCAAAGTCCAGCATCACCGCCTTGTTGTCGTTGGTGATGAACATGTTGGCCGGCTTGATGTCCAGGTGCAGCATCTTGTGCTGATGCACGATGCGCAGGCCGCGCAGGATTTCATCGAACAGGCTGCGGATGGTGCTCTCGCGAAACACCTTGTCACGCTTGAGGTCACGTGCAGTGACGATGAAATCCTGCAGCGTGTCGCCCTGCAGATAGTTCATCACCATGTAGACGGTTTCGTTCTCGCGGAAGAAGTTCAGCACACTCACCACGCTGGGGTGGCTGATCTGCGCCAGCGAGCGGCCTTCTTCGAAAAAACTCTTCAGGCCCAGCCGGTACAGGGGTTGCTTCTCGGGCTTGACCCGCGGCGTCAGTTCGCCGGCGGCCCGCTCGGCGAGTGACGCCGGCAGGTACTCCTTGATCGCCACGCTGTGACGCTGCTCGTCTTCGGCCAGGTAGACCACGCCAAACCCGCCGGCCGCCAGTTTCTTGACGATTTGGTACCCACCCACCACGGTGCCCGCAGGCAACGGGGCTGGCTTTGCCTTTGACATAATCCGTGTTTTCCCTGAACTGGTGAGCCCATGGCAGTTTACAGCATGACCGGTTTTGCACAGGCCAGCGCAGGTGCCGGCGGCGGCCCCGACGACCCGGCCCATCGGCCCGCCAACGCCGCTGCCGGTGTCACCGTGGAGGCGCGGTCGGTCAACAGCCGCTTCCTCGATGTGGTGTTTCGCCTGCCCGACGAGTTGCGCGGCCTGGAGCCCACGCTGCGCGAGATGGTCGGGGCGGCCTGCAAGCGCGGCAAGATCGAGCTACGGGTGGTGGGCCAGCGCGATGCCGAGAGCGCCTGGCCCCAACCGCTACCCGAGCAACTCAATCGCCTGTCGCGGCTGGAATCCACTGTCATCGGCTGGCTGCCACAGGCCCGACCGCTGAGCGTCAATGAAACCCTGCACTGGTGCCGGCTGGGCGGCGGCACGGCCGAGCGCCTTGACGACGCAGCGCTGGCCGCCGGGCGCGCGGCCATCGCCGGCCTGCGCGAAGCGCGCGCTCGGGAGGGCGCGCGCCTGGTGGCCATCCTGGTCGAGCGCATCACGCATCTGCGCGACCTGGCCGCCCAGGCAGCACCGCTGGTGCCGGCAGTGGTGACGCGTCAGCAACAGCGCTTCCTGGAGCGCTGGCAGGAGGCCTTGCAAAACCTGCCCGTCTCCAGCGGCGGCGCCAGCGCGACCGTGGGCGCCGAGGCCCTGCGCGACCGCGCCCTCAACGAGGCCGCCGCCTATGCGCTGCGCATCGATGTGGCCGAGGAGTTGTCGCGCTTGAACGCCCATCTGGATGAACTGACCCGGCTGCTGCATGCGGGCGGCGAGCTGGGCAAACGACTTGACTTTCTGATACAAGAGTTGCACCGCGAAGCCAACACCCTGGGCAGCAAGTCATCGGCCCTGGAATTGACCAGCATCTCGCTGGAGATGAAAGTGGCGATCGAGCAGATGCGCGAACAGGTGCAGAACATCGAGTGATGGGCTGGCCTTGATCGAGCGCCACGCTGCGGCCGGCGCGGCCTCCATCACCACGTTTCGAGCCGGCTACCCACGCCGGCGCATGGCAGCCAGGCACAGCAAGCCGGCTGCGAGCAGGCCCATGGTGGACGCTTCTGGCACGGCGGTGGTCTGCACCACCAGCGATGGCCGCTGGCCGGGCAACAAGCCTTGCAGGCTGTCGAAGCGCTTGGCGTTCTGCGCGTCTGCTTCGGGGCCCAGCAGGATCCATCCGAAGTTGTCAGACGACCGGTCCAGCCAGCCCTGCACGTCGGCCACCAGGCCAGGGCTGCTCTGCCAGCTGTAGAAGTCATTCGGCGCCCCGACCAGCGTGACGGCGCTGGCTTGGGCCACAAAGTCGCCTCCCCGCCGGTCCCACTCGGCCACCCTGTAGTCGCGCCAGCGCCAGGTGGCGTCACCGGCCTGGGCCGCCGCGCCGACGCCTCCGTTGCCACCGTTGGAGGCGCCTTCCCCCCAGGGTGCCAGCACGCGATGCAAGGCGACATCATGGTCGGCGCGTGACCTGGATTCGTACAGGCTCAAGCTGGCCGAGACCACACGCTGCCCTGCCGGGATGGACTTCAGGTCGAAGCGGATCAGCGCACGCCGCAGCACGCCGCCGGCCGTGGTGCTCAGCCACAAGGATTCACCTTTGCCATCGCTGACATCGTCCCAAACCGGGTTGCCTCCCGCCAGGTCGCTGTAGATCGACGTGTCGGCCGCCGGGTTGAAGCGGTAGGTTTGCAAGGGCTGAGGCGCGGCTTGCGCGGTGGCGACCCAGGGCGTGGTCAGCAAGACCACGCCCAAGATGGCGGCAAATTGACTTCCAGACTTCGTCATGGCGAGACCTTGAAGAAAAAGTGGCGGAACAGAACGCTGCGTTGTAGGGACGCCGTTTGTCAGGCGCGTGACAAATCTCCGCCGACCCTCGATCCGGGGGGGGCACGGTGCACGCCCGCTTCGGTCACGCCGCGGTCATGCGTGCTGCCCACACTTGCCCTTGCAATTGGCTGCTCGCCGCCTTAGGCCGCACCAGCCAGTGCCTGCCCCCAACCCACGAGGAGTTCCACCCATGAAGGGTCTTCAACATCCGAGCAACGACCTGTCGCTGAACGCGTCGGGCAACCAGTCCATCCACGATGTCATCGCGCGCACCGACATGAGCCGCCGCCAGTTCGTACGCGGCGGGGTGGGCGCAGGCGCCCTGGTCGCCGCGGGCGGCCTGACGCTGGGTGGCTTCACGCAGACTGTGCAGGCCGCGCCGGTGCCCGCCGGCCTGGGCTTTGCCGGCTTCGGCTTCGAGAGCGTGCCCGCCATCCGGGCCCCGGTGGCTGACATGGTGACCGTGCCCACCGGCTACACCGCCAAGCTGCTGGTGGCCTGGGGCGATCCGGTGATGCCTGGCGCGCCGGCCTTCAACCCCGACGCCAGCCAGTCCGCCGCCGATCAGGCCAAGCAGTTTGGTGCTCACACCGACGGCATGCACCTTTTTCCGTTTGCCGGCACCGGCGGCATCCCGGTCAGTGACCGCGGCTTGCTGGTGACCAACCACGAGTACACCCACGAAGAACTGCTGTACCCGGACGGCCAAGTCGGCACCGGCTACACCATTGCCAAAACCCGCAAGTCGCAGGCGGCACACGGCCTGGGCGTTGCCGAAATCCGCAGCGTTGGCGGCAAGTGGCAAGTGGTGAAGAACTCACCCTTCGGTCGCCGCATCACGGGCAACGGCTTCTGCCGCATCAGCGGCCCGGCAGCGGGCCACCCGCTGATGAAGTCGGTGCAGTACGCCATCGCCGATGCTGGCAGCATCCCCACCGGCGCGATGACCGATGGCCGCAGTTGCTACGGCACGCTCAACAACTGCGGGCACGGCGTCACGCCCTGGGGCACCTACCTCAGCGGTGAAGAGAACTACAACGGCTACTTTGGTTCCACCAGCGGGCCGGTGCCCAACGCCGCCAGCGGCGAGGTGGGCAAGCTGTTCAACCGCTACGGCATCAGCGCCGGCGGCTTCGGCTACCGCTGGCACACCACCGACCCGCGCTTCGACGTCAGTGCCAACCCGAACGAGCCCAACCTGTTCGGCTGGGTGGTCGAACTGGACCCTCAGAACCCGCGGGCGATACCCATCAAGCGCACGGCCATGGGCCGCTTAAAGCATGAAGGCGCCTGGTCGGCGCTGGACAAGCAGAACAACGTGGCCTTCTACATGGGCGACGACGAGCGCAACGAGTACATCTACAAGTTCGTCTGCAGCGGCAAGTACAACCCGACCCACCGCGCCGCCAACATGAACCTGCTCGACAGCGGCACCTTGTATGCCGCCAAGTTCCACGCTGACGGCACCGGCATCTGGCTGCCCCTGCTGCCTGGCACCGTGGGCGTGGATGGCGTGGCGCTGCGTGACAACCCGAACTTTGCCGGCGCCAACGACGCCGAAGTGCTGGCCAAGATCCTGATCAAGACCCGCATGGCCGGTGATGCTGTGGGCGCGACCATGATGGATCGACCCGAGTGGACCGGCGTGCGGCCGATGGTGGGCGGCTTCGACCAGATCGAAGCCTATTGCACGCTGACCAACAACAACCGCCGGGGCAGCGCCGCCAACCCGTCGTCCAACCGCGCGGACGGCATGACCACCGCGGGCAGCGCCCGCCCGGCGCTGGACGCCGCCAACCCCCGCGCCGTGAACGTGCACGGTGGCGTGATCCGTTGGCGCGAGACCGGCAAGACGGTGCTGGCGACCACCTTCAGCTGGGACCTCTTCATCCAGAGCGGCGACGTGGCCACGGCCAAACCAGCCCTGCCATCGAACGACTACAAGGGCCACATCGTCGACGATCCCAACGGCAGTGCCGACTATGGTGCGCCCGACGGCATCTGGTTCGACACGCTGGGCCGCCTGTGGGTGCAGACCGACCAGCAAGGCGACGGGCTGGGTGCGGACTGGGTCAACATCGGTGCCAACTGCATGGTGTGCGTCGATCCCAACACCGGCATGACGCGGCGCTTCATGACCTCGCCGCCGAATTGCGAAGTGACCGGTGTGGTGACCACGCCCGACAACAAGACCCTGTTCATCGGCATCCAGCACCCGGGTGAAGAGGCCACAGCCGCCAACCCCACCCAGTTCTCCAACTGGCCCGCCAGCCAGTGGTCGCATGCCGCAGACGGTGTCACGCCCCTGCCCGGCGGCCGCCCGCGTTCAGCCGTGGTGGTGATCACCAAGAACGACGGCGGCGTCATCGGCAGCTGAGTGCCGACCTTCCACCCCTCACACCTGGATCCCACATGAAACAACTTCTCATGGCCTCTGCCCTGGCCGCGGCGGCCGCCTTGCCGGCCCACGCCGTACTCGTCACCAACGCCGGCAGCATCGCCGGCGCCACCGTCGCGGTGGACTTCGAAGACTTCAACGGCCTGTTGACCAGCGGGCCGGTCGTGGTGGCACCCGGCGTGGTGTTCACCGGTGACAGCGCCGCCGAACTGGGCGCCAACAGCCGCGTGCTGTACGACAACGGCCTCTGGGGCGTGGGCAACCACTTTGCGGCTGGCGGCGTGGCGGGCGAACTGCGGTTCACCTTCACCGACGGCTTGTCGGCTGGTGCCGGGGCATTCGTCAACCACGCGGCCTTCGATGCACTGGTCAGCCTGTACGGCGCCGCCCCGATCAGCGTCGAGGTGTCGGCCTACGGCAGCAACAACCAGATCATCGAGACCTACGCGTACACGGTCGACACCGGCGACGCCAGCTACAACGAAGGCCATTTTCTCGGCATCACGCGCGCCCAGGCCGACATCCGGTCGATCAGCTTCAAAGGCGTTGGCGTGGTGGTCGACGATCTGTTGCTGACCACCCCTGTGCCAGAAACCGGCACCTTGGCGATGATGCTTGCCGGCCTGGCCGCAGTGGGTTTCATGGGGGCACGCCAGCGCCGGGCTTGAAAGCGCAGGCGCCCAACGCTTAACAGCAAGAACAAGGCCGGGCCTGTGGGCCCGGCCTTGTTCCATGGGCCGTCGCGCCCGCCGTCCACCAGGTTGCCCACCGTGCCCGTCCGCCGGTCCCAGCACCGCCCCCATCGCCGCCCGACGCCGCCGCGTGGCTTCACCCTGCTCGAGTTGCTGGCGGTGATGGTCATCATCGGGCTGCTGGCCGGCGATGTCGGACCCAAGCTGTTTGCGCTGATCGGCAAGTCCGAGAGCAAGGTGGCCAGGGCCCAGATAGACGCCTTGCAGAAGGCACTGGACCAGTACCGCATCGACATCGGCCGATACCCCGCCACCGATTCAGGGCCTCGGCGCGCTGGTACAACGCCCCGCCGATGAACCGCGCTGGAGCGGCCCCTACCTTGCCAAGGCAGCGCCCGCCGACCCCTGGGGCAGGCCCTAGTGCAGTGTTCGATGCTGTGAGCGACTTAAGAAAACCGATGGATTTGCCGCTGTGGCTAGGCGCGAATCCTCGCCATGCCCAATGGCATGGCGAGGATTTGCAACGCCGCCACAGCGGCAAATCCACGGTTTTATGTCGCGAATAGCGTTGAACACTGCACTAGCTGTGTGCCAGCCCCGGCAGCCACGGCGACTACGATCTGCAGTCGCTGGGCAAGGATGGCCAGCCCGGTGGCGCGGGCGACGACACCGATCAGACCAGTTGGTGATCCCCGTTGGTGACGGCGCGCGTCAGCGCTGCGGTCGACACTGACGCGCCAGCAGCCCCACCGCCAGCAAGAGCCCGAGCAGCCAACCGGCCTGCATGGCGCCACCACCAGCGCCACTGTCGACCGGGGCCGGTATGACCGGTATGACCGGTATGACCGGTGTGACCGGTATGACCGGTGTGACCGGTGTGACCGGTGTGACCGGTGTGACCGGTGTGACCGGTGTGGCCGGTGTGACAGGTCGACCCGTCGACGGCGGCGGACCCGGCCCACGACACGGCCGATGCATTCCACTGCTACCTGCAGCAACGCGCCAGCTTCCAGGCGCAAGGCGACTGGCTGTCTCGACTGCGGGCCTGGCGCCAACGTTGCGGCGCGCCGCGCGGCGACACGCCGGAACCTGCCCGCAGCGTTGCCACGGCCTGGGTAGGCGGCGGCACAGGCCAGGCCAGGCCAGCCGACACCTGCCCCAGCCGACAAAGCGCTAGCGTCACCGGGCGTCCAGCGGCCACCGGGCGCCGTGGTCTGCCCCCGTCCCTACGGCCGCCCACCGGACATCGCCACGCCCCAGCCGCAGGTGCTTCAGTTAACGTCTCTCTCCCGCCGCCGCGCACCGCCTGGAGACCCCGCATGACCCGCCTGCCCCAACTCACCGACGAGCAGGTCGGCCCGCCCGAACTGGTGGCCGCGATTCGCCAGCGGCGTGGCGGCGCGCTGCTCGAACTGGACCGCCTGCTGCTGCACAGCCCGGCCTTCGCCACCGGGTGGGGAGAGTTCATGGGCCGGGTGCGCGGCGCATTGGCACTGCCGCCCCTGCTGCGCGAACTGGCCATGTGCGGGGTGGCTGCCCTCACTGGGGCCGCCTACGAGATGCACCACCACGCCCCACTCTACCGGGCAGCCGGCGGCACAACCGCGCAACTGGCCGCCATCGAGGCCCTGGCCGGCCCGGGCGCACGGGCAGATGACCCGGTGTTCGATCCCACCCAGCAGGCCGTGCTGGCGCTGGTGGTGGCGATGACCCGCGACGTGCAGGTGCCCGACGCGGTGTTCGACCGTGCCCGCGCTGCCGTTGGCAGCGACGCCGAGATGTTCGAGCTGGTGGGCGTGATCGCGGCGTACAACATGGTGGCCCGCATCCTGGTGGCATTGCAGCTCACGCCCTGAGGCCGGCAGGCACGCCACCGCCCGTGGCCACCCGACGCACACGCAAGCCGAGAACTGGCCGGCCGCTGCACCCCTTTGCCCGCCTGCACCCAGCAGCGCTTGGGCGACAATTCCGGCCGATGGAAACCCCCGGCAACCTGTTCGTCGTCGCCGCGCCCAGCGGCGCCGGCAAGTCCAGCCTGGTCAAGGCCTTGCTGGAGCTCGATTCACACCTGGCCGTGTCGGTCTCGCACACCACCCGGGTGCCGCGAGGCCAGGAGCGCGATGGCCGCGAGTACTGGTTCATCGACCCGGACGAGTTTCGCGCCATGGCCGCGCAGGGTGACTTCTTCGAGTGGGCCGAGGTGCATGGCAAGTTGTACGGCACCTCACGGTCGGCCGTGGAGCAACGCCTGGCAGCCGGCGACGACGTGGTGCTGGAGATCGACTTCCAGGGCGCACTGCAGATCAAGCAGTTGTTCAGCCATGCGGTGCTGATCTTCGTCCTGCCGCCGGGCTGGGACGAGTTGCGCCAGCGCCTGACCCGCCGCGGCGAGGACCACCCCGAGGCGATCGAACAGCGCATGGTCAATGCGCGCAACGAAGTGGCACAGGCCCGGCACTTCGATTTCGTTATAATCAACGGTTTGTTCGAGACGGCGCTCTTCGACCTGAAGACGATTGTTCACTCCCAGCGCCTGCGCTACGCCGCGCAGCTTCGCAACAAGTCGCAGGTATTTGCGGCGCTGGACCTGATCTGACCCCCCCCCCCCCACACACACACACACACGAAGGCAAGCCCATGGCCCGCATCACCGTCGAAGACTGCCTCAAGCACATCCCCAACCGTTTCCAGCTGGTGCTGGCTGCCACCTACCGCGCGCGGATGCTCAGCCAGGGTCACGCCCCCAAGATCGAGAGCAAGAACAAGCCCGGCGTGACCGCATTGCGCGAGATCGCCGCCGGCGAAGTCGGCGTGGAAATGCTGCGCCGGGTGCCGATCTGACTCCGCGGCGCGGCCGCTGAGACCGCTGCCCCTGCCGAAAGCGCCCCCAGCGGGCGCTTTTTTCATGGCCGTCCGGCACGCCGACTGCATCCAATTTGCGCAAGTACGGCCCCTTCCATCGTGCGCTGCAACAAAGCAGGCTAAATTCGGGCATGGGCATTCGATCCTTCGCTGCTGAATTGCTGCTGCCGGCGATATTGCAGGCCCGCTCGCGCCACACTGCGCCGGCCAACCCCAAGGCCGACCTGGCCTCGTTCGCCGGCCTGGCTGACAAGCTGGACTACCTGCCCAAGGCTGACGTCAAACTGGTGCGCGACGCCTACAAGTTTGCCGACGAAGCCCACCTGGGCCAGTTCCGCGCCAGCGGCCAGCCCTACATCACCCACCCGATCGCCGTGGCCGGCCTGTGCGCCGACTGGCGGTTGGATGCCCAGGCCGTGATGGCCGCGCTGATGCACGACGCGATGGAAGACTGCGGCGTGACCAAGGTGGAGTTGATCGAGCGCTTCGGCGCGCCCACGGCCGAGATGGTCGACGGACTGACCAAGCTCGACAAGCTGCAATTCGAAACCCGCGAGGAAGGCCAGGCCGAGTCGTTTCGCAAGATGCTGCTGGCCATGGCGCGCGATGTGCGCATCATTCTGGTCAAGCTGGCCGACCGGCTGCACAACATGCGCACCATGGACGCCGTGCAGCCCGACAAGCGCCAGCGCATTGCCCGCGAAACGCTGGACATCTACGCCCCCATTGCCCACCGCCTGGGGCTGAACCAGACCTTCCGCGAACTGCAGGAACTCTCGTTCCAGCACCTGTACCCCTGGCGCCAGGCCGCGCTGGCCAAGGCGGTGCAGCGCTCGTTCGGCCACCGGCGTGACGTCGTCAAGCGCGTGCAGGGCGACGTGGAGCGCGCCTTTGCCGCGGCCAAGATCAAGGTCAAGGTCACCGGGCGCGAAAAGACCGTGTATTCCATCTACACCAAGATGCGCGACAAGCACGCCGGCTTTGCCCAGGTGAGCGATGTGTTCGGTTTTCGCCTGGTGGTGCCCACTCAAAGTGAGTGTTATCTCGCGCTGGGCGTGCTGCACCAGCTCTACAAGCCGGTGTCCGGCCGATTCAAAGACTTCATCGCCATTCCCAAGAGCAACGGCTACCAGTCGCTGCACACCGCGCTGGTCAGCCCGGTGGGTTCGGCGGTGGAATTCCAGATCCGCACCGAGGCCATGCACGCCGTGGCCGAAAGCGGCATCGCCGCGCACTGGCTGTACAAGGCTGGCGACAAGGGCAGCAACCCGGCTGACGAAGCGCAGCGCCTGGGTGCGATGTGGTTGCAGTCGCTGCTGGACATTCAAGACGAAACCCACGACTCGGCCGAATTCCTGGAACACGTGAAGATCGACCTGTTCCCCGACGCCATCTACGTCTTCACCCCGCGCAGCAAGATCCTGGCCCTGCCCCGCGGCGCCACGCCGGTGGACTTTGCCTACACCATCCACTCCGACGTGGGCGACCATCTCGTGGCGGCCAAGGTCAACGGCGAGCCGGTGGCGCTGCGCACCGAGCTGCGCAATGGCGATGTGGTGGAAGTCATCACCGCACCTGGCGCCAAGCCCGACCCGGCCTGGCTGGGCATGGTGCGCAGCGGGCGGGCGCGCTCGAAGATCCGCCACTTCCTCAAGACCATGGAGCATGAGGAATCGCATTCGCTGGGCGAGAAGATGTTGACCCAAGCGCTGCGCGCCGAAGGCCTGAACCTGCCCAGCGCCGACCCGGCCGATGCCGAGGCCGCGGCGGTGTGGCAGCAGCTCACGCGCTGGAGTGGCAACCGCGGCCGTGCCGAGCTGTTGGTGGATGTGGCCCTGGGCCGCAAGATCGCCGGCATCGTGGCCAAGCGCCTGGCGCAAATCATGGCCGAACGCGGCGCCCAGCCCGACGCGGTAACGCTCACCCTGGGCCGCTATGCCCAAGACGACGCCGCCGCCCTGCACGGCGTGGTCAGCATCGACGGCAGCGAAGGCAATGCGGTGCAACTGGCCCAATGTTGCCGGCCGATACCGGGTGACGCCATCGCCGGCTACCTGGGCCGCGGCGAAGGGCTGCTGGTGCACACCACTGAATGCCGCGTCGGCCGGCGCCTGTTCGAACGCGACAGCCAGCGCTGGATGCAGGTGGAATGGGCCGAGCAGCCGGCGCGCAGCTTCGAGACTTGCGTCGTGGCCCAGCTCAGCAACACCAAGGGTGCGCTGGCCGTGGTGGCCTCGGCGGTGAGCGCGGCCGAGGCCGACATCACCCACATCGACATGGGCGAGGAACGCGCCGCCGACAGCGCCGAGCTCAAGCTCATCATCAGCGTGCGCGACCGCGTGCACCTGGCCGAAGTGCTCAAGCGCCTGCGCCGCGCCGCGCCGGTGCTGCGCGTGTGGCGCGTCAAGCCCTGAGCGCCGCCCGGGCGTGGCCCGCTGCCAGGCCAATCAGGTTTCGTCGATGGCCGCGCGGCGCAGCCGCAACGCATTGCCGATCACCGACGCCGAGCTCAAGCTCATCGCCAGCGCCGCGATCATGGGCGACAGCAGCCAGCCGGTGAACGGGTACAGCAACCCGGCGGCCAACGGAATGCCCAGCGCGTTGTAGACAAAGGCGAAGGCCAGGTTCTGCTTCATGTTGGCCACGGTCGCCACCGACAGCGCGCGCGCGGTCGCGATGCCGCGCAGGTCGCCTTTGACGAGAGTGATTTGCGCGCTGTTCATCGCCACGTCAGTGCCGGTGCCCATGGCGATGCCGACATCGGCGCGAGCCAGCGCCGGCGCATCGTTGATGCCATCGCCCGCCATGGCGACGATGCGGCCTTCGGCTTGCAGCTTCTCGACCAGCTTGAGCTTGTCGGCCGGCGTCACCTCGCCGTGCACTTCATCGATGCCCAGTCGCTGGGCCACAGCGTGTGCCGTGGTCAGGCCATCGCCGGTGGCCATCACGACACGGATGTTCGCTTGGCGCAGCGCGGCCAGGGCGGCGGGTGTTGTGTCCTTCACCGGGTCGGACACCGCGAGGATGCCCGCCAGCTTGTTGTCCACCGCCAGGTGCATCACGCTCGCGCCCGCGGCACGCAGGGCCTGCGCCGGCTCGGCCAGCGCGGCCACATCAACGCCGAGTTGCGTCATCCATGCCGTGTTGCCCAGCGCGAGGGCCTTGCCTGCAACGGTGCCGCGCACACCAATGCCGGACGCTGAATCGAACTGCTCCGGCTTGTCGAGCACGAGGTTCTTGGCGCGCGCTGCCGTCACGATGGCCGCAGCCAGGGGATGTTCGCTGCCCTGGTCGAGGCTGGCCGCCAGGCGCAAGACCTCGTCGGCATCAAAGCCGGCCACGCCGAGCGAGCGCTCGAACGTCGGCCGGCCTTCGGTCAGCGTACCGGTCTTGTCGACGATCAGCGTGTCCACCTCGCGCAGCTTCTCGATCGCCGCGGCGTCGCGGAACAGCACGCCGTGCGTTGCACCACGCCCGGTGGCCACCATGATCGACATCGGCGTGGCCAGGCCCAGGGCGCAGGGGCAGGCAATGATCAGCACCGACACCGCATTGATCAGGCCGTAGACCCAGCTCGAGTCATTGGCAGAAGACGGCCCGAACCAGCCCCAGCCAAAAAAGGTCAGCAATGCAGCCGCCACGACACCGTAGACGAAATAGCCGGCCACTGCATCGGCCATGCGCTGCATCGGCGCACGCGAGCGCTGCGCCAGCGCCACCATCTGCACGATCTGCGCCAGCACCGTGGCCGAGCCGACATGCTCGGCTTGCAGCACCAGCGCGCCGCTGGTGTTCAGCGTCGCGCCGATCAGCTTGTCGCCCACACGCTTGGTCACCGGCAGCGGCTCGCCGGTCAACATCGACTCGTCCAGCGCGCTGCTGCCCTCGACCACCACGCCATCGACGGGCACCTTCTCGCCCGGGCGCACGCGCAGCCTGTCGCCCACGTGCACGTGGGCCAGCGGGATGTCTTCTTCCGACCCGTCGGCCGCGACGCGGCGCGCCGTCTTGGGTGCCAGGCCGAGCAGCGACTTGATCGCGGCCGATGTTTGCGAACGCGCTTTCAGTTCGAGCAGTTGCCCGAGCAGCGTCAGCGAGATGATCACCGCCGCCGCCTCGAAGTACACCGCCACCCGGCCCATTGCGATGAACGAATCCGGGAACACCTGCGGGGCGACGGTGGCGACGACGCTGTAGACGAAGGCCGCCCCGGTGCCCAGGCTGATCAGCGTCCACATATTGGGGCTGCGGTTGATAACCGACTGTGCGCCGCGCACGAAGAACGGCCAGCCCGCCCACAACACGATGGGCAGCGACAACACCAGCTCGAGCCAGCTCTGCACGGCCATGTCCAACCAGCCGAGCCGGTGGCCGAACATGGCCAGCACGGTGACGATGAGGGTTAACGGCAGCGTCCACCAGAAGCGGCGCTGAAAGTCGACCAGTTCAGGGCTCTCGTCGTCTTCCAGGCTGGGCAACACGGGCTCCAGCGTCATGCCGCACTTGGGGCAATGGCCAGGTTGAGCCTGGCGAACTTCCGGGTGCATCGGGCAGGTGTAGACCGTGCCGGCTTCGGCAGCGGTGGCGGCCTCGGCCCCTGGCACCGGCGCGGCGGCCAGGGCGGGCGCCACGTACGTCTGCGGACTCGCCAGGAACTTCGTGCGGCAGCCGGCGCTGCAGAACCAGTAGGGCTGGCCTGTATGCTCGGCCCGGTGCGGCGAGTCCGGTGTGACCGCCATGGCGCACACCGGATCCTTCAGCGCCTGCGCGGCGGGCTGGGCCTGCGACATGGTGGCTTCATCGCCTTTCATTGCAACGCAGGCGTGAGCACAGTAGCGGGGCGTGTGGTTCTCAATCACTTGCGTTTGTGCATGACGATCCAGCCCACCAGGCCCACCACCACGAGAACCAGGCCGGGCACCCAGTAGCCGCCGAAGCCGCCCATCCAGCCGGCGTCGCCCATGCCGCCGTTCATCATCGGCCCGCCCTGCGCCGATGCGGCGCCGCCGATCAGCAGCGGCATGGCCCCGAATGACAAAGCGATCCAGCGTTTTATGACAACTCCGGTTGAAAGCGGCGACCCTTCCAGCCTTGACTCGGTGCATGCGGAACGCTTGCAGGCCATGCGCATTGCCAGCTGTCGTGCCAGGCGGGAACTCGTGACGCCAAGCCTCGAAGGACTGAAACTACGCCCAGCCAGGGCCAGGGTCTGTGCGCCAGCGCACGTCGACTTGGTCAGACCGCGGTGACGTTGAACCGGTCGCAGGGTTCGTCCACCTGCCGCGCCTCGAGCTTCTCCACAACGCCGCCGCCAGCACCGCGCTGATGGACGCCGACGGCAATGGCTGGCGAGCCGTGGCCGGGCGATCGAAACGAGCGAGAACGCAGCACCAGCTCGAATCGTGAAGGTGCGCAGACTATTCTCCGGGTCATGACCTCTGCGCCCCTGACGTGTTACCTACGAAGGGTTCCGATCCACTTCGCGGCGGTGATCGCGCTGCTGCTGATGGTGGGTGGCTGTGCCTCGTTGCGGCCGGACTTTCCACGCGTGCCGTCGCTGGCGATCGCTGGCGGCGAAAGCACGTCGCTCGGCCGCGCGTTTGCAATGCAGGCCAGCCAGAACCCAGGGCGGTCCGGTTTCCAGGTCATGGCCACCGGCCAATCGGCCTTCGTGACGCGCGCAGCCTTGGCCGACGCGGCTGAGCGCACGCTCGACCTGCAGTACTACAGCGTGGGCGAGGACCTGACGACGGATCTGCTGCTGCTGCGCATCGTCGCTGCCGCCGAGCGCGGCGTGCGGGTCAGGATCCTGCTGGACGACATCCACGCGCCGACGCGCGTGTTCGCGTGGCGCGCGATGGCCGCGCATCCCGGCATCCAGGCGCGCCTGTTCAATCCGTTCTATTTCGGCGCCACGATGAGCCTGGCTCGCCTGGGCGAATTCGCTTTCGACAGCGAGCGACTGAACCGGCGCATGCACAACAAGCTCTGGATCACGGACAACGCCGTAGCCATCGTTGGCAGCCGCAACCTGGGGGACGAATACTTCGACGCCAACGAGTCGGGCAACTTCGCCGATGTGGACCTGCTGGCTGCCGGGCCGATCGTGAACGAGTTGTCACACGCTTTCGACGCCTACTGGAACAGCGCAGCCGCCGTACCGGCGCAGGCTGTTGTCGCGGTGCCGCAGGCCGATGATGGCGCGGCGGTGCGCCAGGGCCTGCGCGCGCGCATGGCGGCGTGCGCAGGCGCTGCACCCTGTCGCTGGCTGGGCGAAGGTGGCTTGCCGGATGCCCTGCGTTCCGGCAGCGTGTCGCTGTCGTGGGCGCGTGCCCAGTTCATCTACGACGCGCCCGACCGGGGCAAGTCCAGCGTGCCCTCCGGTATCGAGCACGGGTCGATCGACGACCACCCGGGTGGCGCCCGCACGCGCAGTGAACTGCTGATCGTGTCGCCGTATTTCGTGCCGAGCGAAGCGGGACTGCGCCACCTGGGTGAGATGCGCGAGCGCGGCGTGCGTGTCGCCGTCCTGACCAACTCCCTGGCCTCCACCGACTCGCCGGCCGCGCACGCGGGCTACGCGCGGCATCGCGCAGCGTTGTTGCGCGATGGCGTGGAACTGTACGAACACAGGCCCACGCCGGGTGTTCGACACCGTCTGTCGCATCGCTGGGGCGACGCGTCACCGTCCAGCCTGCACGCGAAGATCATCATCCAGGATCGCGCGCATGCCATCGTCGGCTCATTGAACCAGGATCCGCGCTCGCGGTTGCACAACACCGAGGCCTGGATCGCTGTTGACAGCCCCGAACTGGCGGCCGACCTGGCGGCGCTGTTCGAGGCGGGAGTCGATTCGCATCATGCGTTCGAGGTCAGGTTGAACCAGGCCGAGCGGACGTGCAGGCTCGAATGGAAGACGCAAGAGGGGGGCAAGACGGTTCGCCATGGTGTCGAACCGATGACCGCGCTTTGGCTGCGGCTGTGGCGCGGCATCCTCGGTGCGCTGATCCCTGAGCACATGCTTTGACACCGGCCTTGGCGACTCAACTTGATTCGCGCGGTGTCGCCTTGCCGGGACGCCAGACCCAGCACGCGACTGCTGCGATGGCGGCATAGTTCAGCGCCAGCATCCACGGCGTGTTCCAGGCGGCGCCGTCGAACCCGCGCTCGGTGATCGGGTACAGCACCGCGACGGCGTAATAGTCGGCTGAATGAGTGAACACGTCGCTGACGATGTGCAACCACCAGCCCAGCAGGGGGATCCACAGCGTGCGCCGAACTGCCCACAAAACCAGCGTTACGGCAGCCGCCACGATGGCACTGTGCGTGATGCAGTGCAGGTGGCGCGACAGCAAGTCCACCGTCGCCGGCAACCCGGGCTCCTGGCCCGGCGTCGCCACGGCATAGGCCCACACCACTGCCCACTCACCACTTCCGAATGCCCACCAGGCCATGATCGGCAACAGGTGCAGCACGTCTGGCACCGCGGCCATGGCCAGCGTGGCTGCCACCGTTCGGGGCGGGAGCGGCCAGTGGCGGCGCAAGGCCGCCACACCCAGGCCCGCCCACAGGGTGTGCGCGACGATGTCCATGCGTGATGGCGAACCCGGCGACTTACTTCAGGACCAGCCTGTCGGCCAGCTTGGCTGGGAACGCCGGCTGGTTGGGCATGCCGGCGCGAACTTGCCCGGCGCGGGCGTCGGCGCGTGAACTGTCATGGGGCCGGTCGAATGTCGGTCACCACGTAGCCCGACGCCGCCTTTTCAGCGGCGAAGCGGATCTTGTCGCCGGCCTTCAATTTGTCGAGCAGGGTCGCATCCTTCACTTGAAAGACCATGGTCATGGCCGGCATGTCCAGACTCTTGATTTCGGCATGCTTGATGGTGAGCTTCTTGGCGTCTTTGTCGACCTTGCGCACCTCGCCTTCGGTCATGTCAGCTGCCGTTGCGGCAGCGGCGGGATGATGGGCGCCGTGGCCTTCGGCCTTTTGCTGGGCCATGGCCGGGGCAACCAGGGTCGATGCCAGGGCGATGGCGGTGATGAGGTGCTTCATTTGGATCCTTTGTGTGTGTGCAGCAATTGGCTGCGGTGGCGGGGTGTCAATCGAGGGGTGGAACGACGGCGGTACGGCGGCTGCAAGACGGTGGCGCTGCTGTTCGCCGGCAGCAGCCGCGCGACGCCCCCAGGCCGGCGCCATGGCCGGGCGCAGCGTCGCAGTCACCCGGCGGCGGTTCAGCTCAATGCTTGTGTTTGGCATGCCCGTCCCCTTTTTCGGCAGCTTTACCGGCCGCCACGGCCACGGCGCCCTTCATGCCGGCGTCGTAGTGCCCGGGCTGCAGGCAGGCAAAGTTGATCTTGCCGGCCTTGGTGAACTTCCAGATCACCTGCCCGGTCGCGCCGGGTGCGACCGTGACCATGTTCGGGTCGTCGTGCTCCATCTCCGGGAACTTCTTCATCACTTCGTAGTGCTCCTTGAGTTCTTTCTCGGTGCCCAACACCAGCTCATGCTTGACCTTGCCGGAGTTCTTGATCACGAAACGGATCGTCTCGCCTTGCTTGGCATCGATGCTGGACGGCGTGTAACGCATGGCGTCACTCATGTCGATCCGTACCGTGCGGGTCACCCTGGCAGCCTTGCCGGGCTCGCCGATGGTGGATGCGGCGTGGCCGCCGGCATGCTCGCCGGCAGACCTGGCGTGCGGTGCGATGAGTGTCAAAGCGAGCGCCAGGGTGAAGGTGATGGATTGGTGATTCATGCCAGGGCCTTTCGGGTGAGTGGAGCAAGGGTGAAAGAACGGGTCATGCGCGGCCGTTGGACGACGAGGGGACGACTGCGACGGCGAGATAGGCGCTGCCCCACAGCGCCGTGCGAAGGACAGTGACCTTGGCCCCTTGCCGTTCCAGAACGGCCCAGGGCCGATCCAGGTTGGCAAAGGTGGTCAGGTAGCGGCGGGCGCGGTAGAGGTTGAAGGCGTTGACGGGCCAGCCCCACAGCCAGGGCAGCGTCTTCATGCCCAACAACACGAGACGGGCGCCGGGTCGCGCGGCAGCGAACAGGCGCTCGATGGCGGCGGGCGACTGCAGCACGTCATGGGTGTACGACAGCAACATCGCGTCCGCGGCGTTCCCCGGGCGGAAATCTTCGACTGCACAGCATTCAACACGCACGGTGGCGGTGGCCGACAGTGCCGCGACGCGCCGGCGCGCCTGTGCGGCCATCTCCGGGCTCAGATCGACGCCGACCACAGTGCCACCCGCGCCGACCGCGCGCGCCAGAAGCGGCAACATGGCACCAGTGCCGCAGGCGATATCGAACACGGTTTCGCCGGCGCGCAGTTCGAGTGCCCGCACGGCCTCGACGCGCAGCGGCTCTATCCGCGTGCAACGGCTGTCGTAGCCGCTGGCCAACCGGCGATAGTTGCGCCGCGCCCGCTGCGGGTCGGGCGCCGTGCTCAGTTTGGGCATGATGGAAAGCGACATGGCAGTGCCGGTGCTGTTGCGGGTCAGTGCTGTTTGTGCTGGCTGGAGCCTGCCCCAGGCTTGCGCACGGTGACCTCGGTGTCGGTCTTGGGTCGCGCCAGAGGCGGCATGGAACCGGTGCCCTCGGCCTTGAAGCGCGCCGGGTCGGGCAGCGAACCCGTCCACTCATAGGCCACCTCGCCGGGCGGGTGCTTGTACCAACCGGGGTCTTTGTAGTCGCCCGGCTTCTGGTCCTTTCGTACCTTCACAACGCTGAACATGCCGCCCATGCCGACAGCGCCGAACGGCCCGGTGCCAGTCATCATCGCGGCGGTGTTGTCGGGCAGTGGCATTTCCATCTCGGTCATGTCCTTCATGCCGCGCTCGCCCATCACCATGTAATCAGGGATCAACTGGGTGATCTGCTTGGCCACGCCCCGGTGGTCGACACCGATCATGGTGGGCACGTTGTGCCCCATCGCATTCATCGTGTGGTGGCTCTTGTGGCAATGGAAGGCCCAGTCGCCTTCCTCGTCGGCCAGGAAGTCGATCTGCCGCATCTGCCCCACCGCCACGTCGGTGGTCACCTCGTACTGGCGGCTGCTCTTCGGCGTCGGCCCGCCATCCGTGCCGGTAACCAGGAACTCGTGCCCGTGCAGGTGGATCGGGTGGTTGGTCATCGTCAGGTTGCCGATGCGGATGCGCACCTTGTCGTTCTTCCTCACCACCAGCGGGTCGATGCCCGGGAAGATGCGGCTGTTCCAACTCCACAGGTTGAAATCGAGCATCGTCATGATCTTCGGCGTGTAGCTGCCGGGGTCGATGTCGTAGGCGTTGAGCAGGAAGACGAAGTCGCGGTTCACCTCGTCGATCAGCGGATGCTTGTTCCTTGGATGGGTGATCCAGAAGCCCATCATCCCCATCGCCATTTGCACCATTTCGTCGGCATGCGGGTGGTACATGAAGGTGCCGGGCCGGCGCGCCACGAACTCGTAGACGTAGGTCTTGCCGGGTGGAATGCCCGGCTGGTTCAGCCCCGTCACGCCGTCCATGCCGTTGGGCAGGCGCTGGCCATGCCAGTGGATGCTGGTCAGTTCACCGAGCTTGTTGGTGACGAAGATGCGCACGCGGTCGCCTTCCACCACCTCGATCGTCGGCCCCGGGCTCTGGCCGTTATAGCCCCACAGATGGGCCTTGAAGCCTTCGGTCATCTCGCGCACCACGGGCTCGGCCACGAGGTGGAATTCCTTGACGCCGTTGTTCATGCGCCAGGGCAGCGTCCAGCCATTCAGCGTGACCACCGGGTTGTAGGGCCGGCCGCTTGGCGGCAGCAGTGGCGGCATGGTGTCGGGCTTGGTCTGCAGCACCGGTTCGGGCAGGGCGGCCATGGCCACCTTGCTGACGCTGGCCGCCGCCGCGGCGGCGGTGATGGCGCCAGCGCCGCCCAGGAGATGTCGTCGGGAAAGCATGGGGGTGTCCTTCATGGTCAATGGCCCGCGCCCGCAGCGTCGGTGGTTGGGCCGGCAGTGGCCGCACCCATGGCCGCGGCCAGGCTGGGCTTGCCGATCAGCGCCATATCGAGATTGGCCTGCGCGAGCCAGTAGTCGCGCTTGGCGTCGATGGCGGCGTTGACGCTGGCGATTTGCGCACGCGCATCGGCCAGCAACTCGAACACGCCGATCAGCATGCCGTTGTAGCGCAGCACGTTCTCGTCGGCGATCTGTCTGCGCAGCGGCACGACTTCTTCGAGGTGAAAACGCGCGATGTCATACGCCGAGCGGTAAGCCGTGTAGGCCTCGCGCACTTCAGAGCGCGCGTTGATGGCCGTCTCAGCCGCGCGGTGCAGGGCCTGCATGTACACCGCTTCGGCCCTGGCCACACGGGCATCGCCCCAGTCGAACAGGGGCAACTCGAAGCCGATTTCCCAACCACGCTGGGTGGGCGCTTCATTCGAGCTGTTGCGCACGAGCCCCAGTTCCAGCACGTTGATGAAGCGCGTGGTGCGCGTCAGGCCAAGGTTGCGGGCGGTTTGTTCGGCGGCCAGCCGGGCGCCTTGCACGTCGAGCCGCTGGGCCAGGGCGGTGCGCTCCACGTCGGGCAGGTCCCGCGCTTGCTGCGGCAAGTCGGCCAGCCGCTCGGGCAACGCAAACTGGGTCTGTTCGCCCCACAGGCCCAAAAGTCGGGTCAAACGTTCGCGCGTGGCGCGCTGCGCTTGCTCGGCCCGCGCCAGGTTGAGCGCCGCATCGGCGGCAAAGCCCTGCTCGCGTGCGCGCTGCAGCTTGTTGAAATTGCCCACCTGTTCCATGCGCCGCGCCAGCTCAGCGCCGGCCAGCGCGGCTTGCCGCACTTGCTGCATGTAGCGCACGCTCTCTTGCGCGGCCAGGGCCAGCACATAGGCCTTGCGCGTGTCAGCGGCCAGGCTGAGCATGCTCATGGCCACCATGCCCTGGGTGTGCTGGAAGCGGCGCGCTTCCATCGGCCCGACCAGCGGCAACGCCAACAGCCGGGCGAGGTTGAAATGCAGGCTGCCTTCGATCTCGACTTCGCTGCCGCGCTTCAAGCGGCCCACGCTGAACCCGGGGTTGGGCAAGCGGCCGGCCTGCACCACTTCGGCCTCGGTGATGCCGAGTTCCTGGAACGTGGCCTGCAGGCCGCGGTTATTCAGCAGCGCGAGTTGCACCGCGTCGTCTGCACTCAGCGGTTTGGCCAGCAGTTCGGCCACGCGCTGATCGATGCCCTGCTGATCGGCGGCCGAGCGCACCCAGCGCACTTCCTTGCCGAGTTGGGCTTTGGCGGCTTGCTCAACGCTGGCAAAGCCGCCGTCGGGACTGAACGATGCGCAGCCACCCAGCAAGGCCGCGGCGAGCAGGATGGCGGGGTTCGTGGTGTGTCTCATAGTGTGTCGCATGGCACTCATGGCACCTTGTGCCCGCTGTGGCCCTGCGGCGCGGCTGCCGGCTTGCCCACGGGCCTGGGGGCTCCTGTGGGCGCTGAAGCAGGCACTGCGGGCGTTGGCGCAACCTGCGCCGGCAGCGGCTCTTGCGCCTCGCGGGCATAGGCGCGCCAGCCGCCGATGCGGGTGACGGTGTCGTTCGCGTCGCGCCAGCCGATGGGCTTGTCAGCCTGCCCCGGCGGCGCCGGTACGAGCGACGAGCGGTACACCAGCCTGGGCACGCTGGCCTTGGCGTCGAGCGGATCGGGGCGCACGGCGCCGGCCGGCGGTGATGGTTGCGCAGGCACGGCCACAGTGGTGATGCACAGCGCGGCGGGTGCGAACCAGCGCAAACAGGTCTTGATCATGGGGTCCTCTCGTCAGGGTCTGAACGCCCGGCTCGCCATCAAAGCAGCGAGGGGCAGACTGGGCCCGGCGTCGCACCGCATGCCCGTGCACGCGACGCAACGCCCTGGCAGGCTAGACGAGCAGGAGTCGAGGCGGCCGATCCGGGCCGACGGTGGCAAAGGGTTCGACCGTGGCCACGACGGCCATGAAAACGGTGGGCGTGAGCTCAGGCGAAGGCACGATCAGCGCAGCGCTGAAAATCGCAGCCGCCGAACAGCACGATGCACAGGCGCTGCATTTGTGCTGCTCGGCCTGTGCCAAGCTCGCCGGCTTGGCCTGACCCGCCGGCGCAAATTGCCCGCGAACTTGATCGCCCGAGTCAGCCGGCGCCGCGAGAACAGGATTGTGTGGTGCGGGGCTCGCAGGCTGGCCATGCTGGTGCACCTGCCGCGCCGGCTGGGCCATGGCCTGGTCATGCTGGTGGGCGACCGTTCTGGCTGCATGACCCGGCCCGCACAACGCCATGGTGGCAGCGGCCGCGCCCTGCATGGGCAGCGCCAGCACCAGCAGCCAGACCAAGACCGTTCGAACCCAGGTAACCATGCGGCCACTCTAACGCAATTGCGGCAGGCTCACCGTGCGGCAGCGCACCGCGCGATTTAAGGTA
>JAYUQJ010000606.1:0-6258 GCA_043756825.1 Betaproteobacteria bacterium
GGCGATGGTCTTCAGCGACGAGAAGCCGTACAGCGCCTCGAAGCCCTTTTCGCGGCCGTGGCCGGAATGCTTGACGCCGCCAAACGGCAGCTCGATGCCGCCGCCCGCGCCGTAGTTGTTGATGAACACCTGGCCGCAATGCAGCTTGCGCGCCATGCGCAGCTGGCGGCCGCCGTCGCGGGTCCAGACACCCGCCACCAGGCCGTAGGCGGTGCCGTTGGCAATGCGCAGCGCCTCGGCTTCACCATCGAACGGAATCATCACCTGCACCGGGCCGAAGATCTCCTCCTGCGCCAACCGGTGCTCGGGCGCGGCGGGCGCCAGCAGCGTGGGCGCCACGTAGCAACCGTCCGCCGGCAGGCCGGCCGGCAGCGTGGCCTGGGCGGCGATGGTCAGCCCGGTGTCGCGGGCCAGGGCCAGGTAGCCTTGCACGATCTCGCGCTGGCGGGCCGAGATCAGCGGGCCGACATCGGGGTCGTCGATCGCCGGGCCGACTTTCAGCGCGGCGTAGCGCTCGGCCATGCGTCGCTGCACTTGCGCAAACACCGGCCGCTCGACCAGGATGCGCGACGCCGCTGAGCAGGTCTGGCCGCAGTTCTGGATGCCCGCATTGACCAGGAAGGGCAGCGCCGCATCCAGGTCGGCATCGGCAAACACAATCTGCGGGCTCTTGCCACCCAGCTCCAGCGTGACCGGAATCGTGTTCAGCGCCGCGGCGGCCTGGATCCGCTGGCCCACCGCCACCGAGCCGGTGAACGACAGGTGCGCCACGCCGGGGTGTGACGACAGCGCCGCGCCGGCCTCGTTGCCCAGCCCGGGCACGATGTTCAGCGCGCCGGCAGGCAGGCCGGCGTCCTGAGCAATATGGCCAAAGGCCAGCGCGGTCAGGCAGGCTTCTTCGGCGGGTTTGAGCACGCAGGCATTGCCCATGGCCAGCGCCGCACCCACCGAGCGGCCGATGATCTGCATCGGGTAGTTCCAGGGCACGATATGGCCGGTCACGCCGTGCGGCTCGCGCAGCGTCAATGCGGTGTAGCCATTGGCAAAGGGCAGGGTCTGGCCATGCACCTTGTCGGCGGCGCCGGCGTAGAACTCGAGGTAGCGCGCCAGCGCAAGCGCGTCGGCGCGGCCCTGCTTGAGCGGCTTGCCCACGTCCAGGGCCTCCAGGTGCGCCAGTTCGTCGGCGTGTTCCAGGGTCAGGGCGCTCATGCGCTGCAGGATGCGGCCGCGCTCGGCCGCCGTGTGCTGGCCCCAGGGCCCGTCCAGGGCGGCCTGGGCGGCGGCCACGGCGTCGTCGATGTCGGCGGCGTTGCCGCGGGCGATGCGGGCCAGCGCGCTGCCGTCGCTGGGGTTGAGCAGCGGCAGGGTCGCGCCGCTGCTGCCGGCGCGCCAGCGGCCGTCGATCAGCACCTGGCCCAGGTGCACGGTCTGCTGCAGGCTGGCGCCGTTTGCGGGGGTCATGGCTTGCCTATCTCGGTCATCAGCCTTGCAGGGGCAACAAGGCCTTGTTGCGGTCGGGTCTGGCCAGCACGCCCGCGCGCAGGTCGTGCGCCCCATACATCCTGGTCAGAAAGTGGCGTTCAGGAAATGGCCGACCGTTGGCCAGGCCATGCCAGCGGTCCAGCTTGACCTGCGGCGATGCCTGATTGAACCCGTCGATGGCCAGCGATTCACCGGCAAAGCGGTAGTTGAAGTTGAAGTCGATATCGTCGAAATACACCGGCACATGCCAGCGCATCCGGCTGTCGGGGGCTTGAAATCGGCCCAGGCCCGGCGCCGGCCTGCCAGCCCAGTATCACCGACGGCCAGCCGGGCGCGGCACCGCCTGGCCGAGTACTGCCCACGCGCCTGGACAGCGCCGCGCTTGCGGCATGATGCGGCGCCATGACGCTGCCCGTGCTTGTCCGCCCCTACCGTTTCGTGCCTGCATGAGCGTGTTCCTGTTCAAGCGCCTGCTCACCTTGCTGGCCACGCTGGCGGTGGCTTCGGTGCTGGTGTTCGCGGTGCTGGAGCTTCTGCCCGGCAATGTGGCCCAGGTGATGCTGGGCGAGACCGCCACACCCGAGGCCATCGCCTCGCTCGAGAAAAAGCTGGGCCTGGACCGCCCCGCGCCGGCCCGTTACGCGCGCTGGATCAGCGGCCTGTTCAGTGGCCACACCGCCAGGAGCTTCTCTTACGACACCCCCACCGCCGAACTGATCCAGGAGCGCCTGCGCGTGACCGTGCCCCTGGCCTTGTTGGCGATGGCCCTGACCACGCTGCTGGCGCTGGCGCTGGGCATCTATGCGGCAGCGCGCCACAACAAGCTGGGCGATGTGGGTGTGATGGCACTGAGCCAGGTGGGCATCGCCATCCCCAGCTTCTGGTTCGCGATCCTGTTGATCCTGCTGTTTGCCGTCGAGCTGCAATGGGTCAGCGCCGGCGGCTTTCCGGGCTGGCGCGAGGACGAAGGCGGCGGCCTGCTCGACGGCCTGAAGTCCCTGGTGCTGCCGGCGATCGCGCTGGCGCTGGTGCAGGCCGCGATCCTGGCGCGTGTCACCCGGTCGGCGGTGCTGGACGTGATGCGCGAGGATTTCGTGCGCACCGCCCGTGCCAAGGGCCTGTCGCGCCGCGCCACGCTGTGGCGGCATGTGCTGCGCAACGCCATGATCCCGGTGCTCACCATCATGGGCCTGCAGTTCGCCAACCTGATCACCGGCACCATCGTGGTCGAGAACGTGTTCGTGTTGCCGGGCATCGGCCGCCTGGTGTTCCAGGCCATCGCCAACCGCGACCTGGTGGTGGTGCGCGACGTGGTGATGCTGCTGGTGGCGCTGGTGGTGGTGGTCAATTTCGTCGTCGATGTGCTGTACGCGATGGTCGACCCGCGGCTGCAGGCCAGCGATGCCTGAGCTGCCCCGCCGTGACAGGCCGGCGGCGCCCGGCTTCCTGCGCCGCGCGCTGCGCCATCCCAGTTTCCTGGCGGGCGCGCTGCTGACCGCGCTGCTGGTGCTGGCGGCCCTGGTGTCGCTGGTCTGGCAGCCCTATCCGCCGGCCGAGATCGACATCCCGGCCAAGCTGCAGCCGCCCAGTGCCGCGCATTGGCTGGGCACCGACAGCCTGGGTCGCGATATCGCGTCGCAGCTGCTGGTGGGTGCGCAGAATTCCATCGTCGTGGGGGTGGTCGCAGTGGGCATCGGCCTGGGTCTGGGCGTGCTGCTGGGCTGCCTGGCGGCGGCGCGGCGCGGCTGGGTCGAAGAGCTCGTGATGCGGGCGGCCGATTTCACCTTCGCCTTTCCGGCGCTGCTGTCGGCCATCATGCTGGGCGCGATCTACGGGCCCGGGCTGCTCACCGGGATACTGGCCATCGGCATCTTCAACATCCCGGTGTTTGCCCGGATCAGCCGTGGCGCGGCGAATGCGGTGTGGTCGCGTGAATATGTGCTGGCTTCGCGCGCGGCCGGGTTCGGGCCGTGGCGCATCACCCTCGACCATGTGCTGCCCAATATCGCCAGCGTGCTGATCGTGCAGGCCACCATCTCGTTTGCCACGGCGATATTGGCCGAGGCCGCCTTGTCCTACCTGGGCCTGGGCACCCAACCGCCCCAGCCCAGCTGGGGCCGGATGCTCAACGAGGCCCAGACCATGCTGTTCCAGGCACCGCTGCTGGCGGTCTATCCCGGCGTGGCGATCGCGTTGAGCGTGCTGGGGCTGAACCTGATGGGCGACGGCCTGCGCGATCTGCTCGATCCCAGGCTGGCACGCCCACGTGCCTAGCCGCGACCGCGATCGCTGGTGGCGCCATGCTTGGGCGTACAATCATGGGTTGGGCGCGCTGTGCCGCCAGGGTTACGGCCCGGCAGTGGCGCGCCCCGAATGCCGGCTCAGAGAGCCCCCCGCCGCACCAGGGGTGCCGTTTTTCAGGGCCGGTTTGCGTCCCGGCCACCTGGGCTTCGACCTTGGCCATGCCGGGTCGGCACCGCAGGGTGTGAGGCGGGCGGGCCACAACGATGAATCGAGCGGTGTAGCGCAGCCTGCCAGGCTGCGGCACCCGATGGAAAGCTGGAGATCCGCGCCCCATGGCCAAGGAAGAACTGATCGAAATGCAGGGCAAGGTGACCGAGGTCCTGCCGGACTCGCGTTACCGCGTCACGCTGGACAACGGCCACGAGCTGATTGCCTACACCTCGGGCAAGATGCGCAAGCACCACATCCGCATCCTGGCGGGCGATGCCGTTTCGCTGGAATTGTCGGCCTATGACCTGACCAAGGGCCGCATCACCTTCCGCCACATCGAGCGGCGCGGCCCCGGCCCTGGCGGTCGCTGAGACGCTTTGCGGGCCGGCGCGCCGGCCCGCTGCCAGGCATGCCCCACAATGTCGGCATGCCCGCGAATGTCGAAATCAAGGCCCGCATCGACAGCATTGATGGCCTGCTGCCCCTGGCCCGGGCCCTGAGCGACGACGATCACCTGCAGCTGATCCACCAGGACGACACCTTTTTTGACGTGCCGCAGGGCCGCCTGAAGCTGCGGGTGTTTGGCGATGGCTCGGGTGAGTTGATCCATTACCTCCGCGCCGATGCGCAGGGCCCCAAGCTGTCTGACTATGTGCTGGCACCGGTGCCCGAGCCCGAGAGCCTGCGCGAGGCCCTGACCCGCGCCTGTGGCCTGCTCGGCCGGGTCCGCAAGGAGCGCATCCTGGTGCTGGTCGGTGCCACCCGCATCCATCTTGACCGGGTTGAAGGCCTGGGCCAGTTTCTGGAACTGGAGGTGGTGCTGCGCGACGACCAAAGCGAAGCCGATGGCGTGCTCGTCGCGCGAGACTTGATGGCCCAGTTGCAGGTCGGGCCCGATCAACTGGTGCGCGGCGCCTACCTCGATCTGCTGCGCGCAGCCGCTGCGCCCCTGCCTTGAGCCTGCTCGACGTTCAGGGCCTGCGCGTCACCCTGCCCACCGCGCGCGGGCCGGTGCAAGCGCTGCGCGGGGTGTCGTTCTCGCTGGCGCGCGGCCAGACCCTGGGCCTGATCGGCGAGTCGGGATGTGGCAAGAGCATCACTGCGCTGGCCGTGATGGGCCTGTTGCCCGACGGCGCGCAGGTACAGGGCTCGATCAAGCTCGAAGGGCGTGAATTGCTGGCCCTGCCCGAGCCCGACTGGTGCCGCCTGCGCGGCAATCGGCTGGCGATGATCTTCCAGGAGCCGATGACCGCGCTCAACCCCCTGCACCCGATCGGCCGGCAGATCGCTGAATCCCTGCGCCTGCACAGGCAGCTCGATGCCGGCGCGGCCCGGGCCGAGGCCTTGCGCCTGCTCGAGCGGGTGCAACTGCCCCAGGCCGGGCGCCGCATCGACGCCTATCCGCACCAGCTGTCGGGCGGCCAGCGCCAGCGCGTGGTGATCGCGATTGCCCTGGCCTGCGGCCCGGATGTGCTGATCGCCGACGAACCCACCACCGCGCTGGACGTGACCATCCAGCGCGAGGTGCTGGACCTGATCAGCCAGCTGGTGGCCGAGGACGGCATGGCCCTGCTGCTGATCAGCCACGACCTGGGCGTGATGGCCGAGAACGTGCAGCGCATGCTGGTGATGTATGGCGGCAGCGTGGTCGAGCGCGGGCCCACCGACGCGGTCTTCGAGCGTCTGGCCCATCCCTATACCCGCGGGCTGTTCGCGGCCCGGCCGCGGCTGGGCCTGCGCGCCGAAGGCGCCGCCCCGGCCGGCCGACGCGGCCACCGGCTGGTCACCATCCCGGGCCGGGTGCCCGAGCTGCTGGACCTGCCCGAGGGCTGCGCCTTTGCCGACCGCTGCAGCCTGGCCATCGAGGCCTGCCGCGCGGCGCCGCCGGCCGAGGTCGAAGTGGCGCCTGGCCACGCGGCGCGCTGCATCCGCATGGGCCCGGCCCAGGCCCTGGCATGACGCCCCTGCTGCAGGTGCAAGGCCTGGTACGCCATTACCGCCTGCCGCGCGCCCACCTGCTGGCCGCGCCCGGGGTGGTCAAGGCCCTGCAGGGCGTGAGCTTCAGCCTGCAGGCCGGCCGCAGCCTGGGCGTGGTGGGTGAATCGGGCTCGGGCAAAAGCACGTTGGCGCGGCTGGTGATGGCGCTGGAGCCGCCCACCGCCGGCACGGTGCGCTTGTCCGGCCAAGACCTGCACGCGCTGGACGCCACCGCGTTGCGCCGCGCCCGGGCCGGTTTCCAGATGGTGTTCCAGGACCCGTTCGGCTCGCTCGACCCGCGCCAGACGGTGGGCCGCATCGTCGCCGAGCCGCTGGCCGCGCAAG